>JAFTMM010000135.1 GCA_017452405.1 Clostridia bacterium
ATTGCAACGCTGAAAGTGCTTGGATATAATATGCGTGAGGTTGCAGGTTACGTGTTCCGTGAAATATTCCTGCTCGTCATTCTCGGCGTATTAGTGGGCTTTGGTTTGGGCTTCGGTCTGCTCTATTTCATCATAAGTTCAATAAATTCTGCCAATCTTGTATTCCCTGTCGTAATCGAGTGGTGGACTTTCCTTGTCGGTGCAGGTATTACGATCCTATTCTCCCTGTTAGTCGATCTAATACTACTTCCTAAACTCAAAAAAATCGACATGGCAGACTCAATGAAAGCGGTGGATTAAGTGAAAAAATAATTGAAATTTTATTGACTATTTTATGAATATTTGTTATTTTAAATAAAATACAAATAAAAAAGGAGATAAGAAAACATGAAAAAAGTACTTAGTATTGTCACCCTTGCCCTTGCAGTCGTTGCTATCAGCGCGTTTATGTTCGCTTGCGTACCCGATACGATTGAGTCGGCTAAAACAAAAATGGGAAATGCAGGTTATGCAGTAGCAGGATATTCGGTTGATGCTGAAGGCGTGGAAGGTACGTTCACGGCGGTAAAACTTACCGGAGATAATGCAGGAACTATATTTGCTGTTATTTTCGATACTGAGGAAAATGCAAAAAAATTCTATGACGCTTTTCCTAATAGTGATGACTACGATTATTTCAAGCAGAACGCTAAATGGGTTTATTTCGGTTCAGAAGCAGCTATTAAGGTATTCGAAGGCTAAATAAAGACAACAAACGAGGCTGTCGCAAGTGGATAAATTAATTCGCTTGCGACAGCCCCGTTTATATGGATCAGGAAAACTACTTGCCGTATTTTTCGTTATAAACTTGCATACAGCGCTCGATTACTTCGCGCGCTACCTTATGCCCTTCGATCTTGGATACGAAAGTCTTTTTGCCCTCAAGCTGTTTATAGACCGTGAAGAAGTGCTCCATTTCGTTCATGAGATGTTCGGGCATATCGTGTATGGACTTATAGCAAGCGTTTGCAGGATCGCCGAACGGAAGCGCAACGATTTTTTCGTCCATTTCCCCGCCGTCCTCCATCGTGATTATACCGATAGGATAACAACGAACGAGCGAACTGTTAAGTATGGGCTCGGAGCAAAGCACGAGAACGTCAAGAGGGTCACCGTCCTCGGACAACGTGCGCGGAATAAAGCCGTAGTTTGCTGGATAATGCGTAGAGGTATAAAGTACGCGGTCAAGTATAAGCATGCCCGTTTCTTTGTCGAGTTCGTATTTTTGTTTTTGCCCTTTGGTAATTTCTATATACGCAATAAAGTCACGCGGAGAAATGCGGGAGGGGTCTATGTCGTGCCAAATGTTCATATTTTACCTTCTTATCTTTTTTTATATAATAGCACATTACGAATTGTTTTTCAATACCTTTTTGAAGATTTCACGAAAATTTTTTAATTGCGCAAAATAATGAGCAAAGCGTGTTACAGCAATCTGCAACACGCTTTTTTTAATATACGTTCTGTTTTTTCTTTATATTTATCGGGATTACCAGCGCCATAGGCTCACTTGTGCGGAACAATACTCCGTCTTCGTCGCAAATACGCTGGGCGGCAAACTTGCCCGTTATTATAGCAGGAGGCAAACCACCGCTCTGGAAGATACATTGACCGGAGAGTATAAATCCGTCAAGACCTTTAATTCTGCCCTTCTGCATGAGCGCCTTGCCATTTTTGGTGTGCACGAAGCCCTGGAATGATCCGCGACGGGTATTGAGATAGCGTTCGTACGTACAGGGCGTTACGAAGTCGATAAGTTCAAGCTTGCCGTCAAGTTCGGGATAACGCGAAACTATGCGCTCCTCGATTTCCTTAGCCATGCGCGCCTTTTCTGCCTTGTACGTGCCGTTCTGCTTGCGCGCTTTCCACCAGAAATACATTTCGTCGTCCCCGATAAGCTGTGCTTGCAGTACGCAAGTTCCATCCGGCGCTTTCATCGTCTTGTCATAGGAGTAGTTGCGGAGAGCTATGCCCTCGTAGTCTTTATCCATAGTAACGGGATCGACTACGGCGTGCAGTCCGAGAGGGAAATTTCGCACGTCTGCCGAGCATTTGAATACGGCGATAGTCATGGTATATATGGGGTATTTCTCGCTGTCGGCGTACCGTTCGTCCATTTTTTTGACGGGGTATGCTCCACCGAGTAGCTTTTTAAGACAATGCTCGGCAGCAGTAGACGATACCACCCAATCGGCAGGATAAAATCTGCCGTCTTTACTATCTACTCCCACCGCACGATTTCTTATTATGCGCACGCGCTCGGCTTCCACGCCTAAGCGAATCACTCCACCCAGCTCGTTATAATAATTGCACATACGTTCACTCATTGCCATTGAACCGCCGATAGGGATTCCCCCGTCCTTGTTCATGACGTGCGCGAGCATATAAAGCATACTCATAAGGTTATAGCCCGGCGCCATATACGACGAGAAGAAGTAGCGTATGCGTTCATTTTTGAAGCGCTTACCGTACTCGGCGCAGTCTACCTTAGAGAATTTATTAACCCAATAATAGTCGTTCCACATAGTCAGTCCGATACGAAGTAGCTGTCCTAAGCGCATTAAGTCCACCGGCTTATCTACCGGACCTTCGATACGCCTGAAACGACGAATAAGTTTAATGAACTTGTTTATTTCCTTTTCGTCTTCGGGCGCAACTCTAAGCAATTCTTCACGGAATTTCTTAATATCTGCCCATATGGTCAAGCGCTCACCGTCGGGGAAATCAAATACGGAAAAATCATTCTGAAAAAATATCTCCGTATCACTATCAAGCGAGTGAGTTTCTCGCCACATTTTATAATACAGGCTGTTGGGATTAGTACCTACCAGCCAATGGATACAGCCGTCAATATAACAACCCTTACGCTCCCAGCCTATGCACGCCCCACCGGGGATTCCGTTCTTTTCGAGTATTTCTACGTCGTAACCGTTTTTGAGAAGGTAGATGCCGGTAGCAAGACCGGACACGCCTCCGCCTATTATAACAACTTTTCTTTTGGTCTTCAAATCGCTTTCGCTCCTGTTCGTTATACCTATTATACTACCCAAATATTAACAAATATATAACTACGTGAGGTTTATATTCATAAATTTTAGTATTCATTTGCAGTAAGTAATGTAATTTCTTATTTGTTGTCCGCAATAAAAAACTCTCAGCGAATATGCTGAGAGTTTTTATTGCTTTATAAAGCACCGTAGCCGAATTACTTCATTTCTGCAGTTGCGCCAACTTCCTTGAACTTAGCGATGATTTCGGTAGCGGTTTCCTTGGAAACGCCTTCCTTAACGGTGGAAGGAACGCCGTCTACGAGAGCCTTAGCTTCGCCAAGACCAAGACCGGTGAGCTCACGAACTACCTTGATGCAAGGAATCTTGTTTGCGCCTGCATTGGTAAGAACTACGTCAAACTCGGTCTTTTCTTCAGCTGCGGGAGCTGCTGCGCCACCTGCTGCGGGAGCTGCAACTGCCATAGCGGCAGCGGATACTCCGAACTTTTCTTCAATTGCCTTAACGAGATCGTTGAGCTCCATAACGCTCATCTTCTCGATCTCTTCAACCATTTTTGCTATATCAGCCATTTTATTTAATCTCCTTGAAATTTTTAATTAGAATTTTTTGTTTTTAGTTTGTTTAAGCGACTAAACCGCTTGTTTTACGCCGACTTCTTAGCGATTTCGCTGAGACATACGGCGAGGTTGCGCATAGGCGCGGTAAGCACTCCGAGAAGCATGGAGAGCAATACGGGTTTGGGAGGAATGCTAGCGAGAACTTTGATCTCGTCAATAGTAGCAGCCTTGCCTTCGATTACACCGCCCTTGAGTTCAAGCATCTTGGTTTTCTGTCCGCCTTCTACTGCTACCTTTGCGCCTGCAACGGTATCATCATAAGAGAACGCAACGGCGGTAGGTCCTTCGAATACTTTATCATAACCGGTAAGACCGCATTTTTCGAAAGCGCGAAGAAGGATCTTATTCTTAATTACCTTATACTCTACGTTAGCTTTTCTCATCTCGACACGGAGAGCGGTATCCTGTTCAACGGTAAGACCGCAGTGGTTTACGAGCACAACGCTCTTGGACTTCTGAATCTTCTCTACAACTTCGTTGACAAGCGCTTCCTTAGCCGCAATAATTTCTTTATTTGCCATTTAAGTTATTAACCTCCTTTTGCTTATATCATAGGATTAAGCAGGATTTTATAAAAGCCCCGACTTCGTTAGTCGGGGCCTTGCTGTGTTATTAAACGGACTGGTTGCCGTTTAGTTACAAAGTAAGTTTCTGCCTCGACTAGCTCCGTTTAGGATTTAAGACCTTTCGGTCACTCGTTTTCTACGGAAGAATTGGTTGTTCGCCAAAGCCGGCGAACTGTGACGGTCGCTAATTCAGCGAACCGTATTATGCCTTATGGGTAACCTTAATTCCAGGGCCCATAGTAGCGGCAAGCGTAACGCTCTTGATATACACACCCTTAGCTGCCGCAGGCTTTGCCTTAACGATAGCATCCATAAGGGTCTGGTAGTTCTCAAGAAGCTTGTCTTTGCCGAAGGACTTTTTGCCGATGGGGCAGTGAATGATAGCGGTCTTATCAAGTCTGTACTCAACCTTACCTGCCTTAGCGTCCTTAACTGCCTTAGCAACGTCCATAGTAACCGTACCCGACTTAGGCGAGGGCATAAGACCCTTAGGTCCGAGGATACGCGCTACACGACCCATCTGACCCATCATGTCGGGAGAGGTAACGCACACGTCGAAGTCGAGGAAGTTTTCGGAGATAATCTTCTGAATGATTTCCTCTGCGCCTACGATGTCTGCGCCTGCTGCGGTTGCAGCGTCTGCCTTGTCACCCTTTGCGATAACGAGGACTTTAACTTTCTTACCCGTTCCGTTGGGAAGAACTACCGTGCCACGTACCTGCTGGTCAGCCTGACGAGGATCTACGCCTAAACGAACGTGAAGTTCGATAGTTTCGTCAAACTTAGCCTTTGCGGTAGCGATTGCGTTCTCGATAGCGGTGTCGGGTTCGTATGCTTTCTTTACGTCAACTTCGGTGATAGACGCTTTGTAATTCTTGCTGAGCTTCATTTATGCGTCCTCCCTTAGCCTTCAACCGTTACGCCCATAGAGCGCGCGGTTCCTTTTACCATGCTGATAGCTGCTTCCAAACTTCCTGCGTTAAGATCGGGGAGCTTGGTCTTAGCGATTTCTTCAACCTGAGCTGCGGTAAGCTTACCAACCTTGTCCTTGTTGGGCTTAGCCGAGCCGGACTCGATTCCGAGCGCCTTCTTGATAAGAACGGGCACGGGAGGAGTCTTCATAATGAAGGTGAAGCTTCTGTCCGAGTAAATGCTGATTACCACGGGGATAATCATGCCTTCCTGATTTCTGGTCTTTTCATTGAACTCCTTGGTAAAGCCGGGTATGTTAATACCGTGGGGACCGAGGGACGAACCAACAGGAGGTCCCGGGGTGGCTTTGCCTGCGGGGAGCTGAAGTTTTACGACCGCTTGCAATTTCTTTGCCATTTTTGTTTCTCCTTATATAAATTGATTATATAATCGCAGTACAAACGAGCAAAATGCTCTCCTGATTATATCTTTATTTCGCGCCGGTTGCAACACTTCGTCACTTCGTTCCTCATGTTGGCGCGAACGCCAAAGGAACTCCGCACAGCCTGTGCTCCGTTAGCTTTTTATATCAAGACAACAACGTTCGCTTCGGCTTGCGCCTCGCTCTGCGTCGTTTTCTTCATATCTTTCTACAACCTCTCCGCTCGTAGCC
>JAFTMM010000136.1 GCA_017452405.1 Clostridia bacterium
CAGTGGCGTGGGTACTATAAACAAGTCGGATATGATGCTCGCCGAAGTAACGAATGCAATGGTAATCGGCTTCAACGTAAAGCCCGACGCAGAAGCGAGAATTATCGCGGAGCATAGCAAAATTCGCGTGGGCAGTTATAGCGTTATTTATGATGCGCTTGACGCTGTTGAGGCGGCTATGTCCGGTATGACCGAGCCTAAATATCAAGAAGTTTATATCGGTAGAGCTCAGGTTAGAAATATATTCAAAATTTCTAGCGTTGGTGTCGTTGCAGGTTCGTACGTTCTTGACGGTAAAGTTCAGCGTGGCGCAAAAGTTGTCGTTAAGCGCAGAGGCGAGACCGTATACGAGGGCGTAATGAGTGGACTTAAACGCTTCAAAGACGACGCAAAGGAAGTTTCTGCAGGCTATGAATGCGGTATTTCTATCGACGGTTACAGCGACTTCGTTCTTGATGATGAAATCGAAGCATATATCACGGAAAGGATTAAATGAGTTATAAAACAGACAGAACAGCAAGCGAATTGCAAAAATGTATTTCGCTGATATTGCAAAATAAGTTGCGAAACCCGGACGTATCACCGCTTACGACGATAACAGAAGTAACGGTATCTAAGGATTTGAAATATGCAACTGTTTACGTGAGCGCAATTCTCGAAAGTGAAAAAACCGTAAAGGCGCTTAATGCTTCGGCGGGATTTATTCGTCACGAACTTTCGGTGGCGCTTCGTAATATGCGTACAGTACCCAACCTCGTATTCAAAACCGATTCGTCGGTAGAGTATGGAAGGAAGATCGATTCCATTTTAAGGGGGCTTTCTAATAGTGAATCCGATTCTTGAAGCGATTAAAAAAGCAGACAGTATCCTCATTGTAGGGCACGTAAGACCCGATGGCGATTGCCTTGGGTCTGCTTTTGCATTAAGAGAATACTGCATTATGCAGGGAAAAGTCGTGGACGTAGGTAGTCCTTCTCCACTTCCCGAGGCGTATTCTTTCGTTAAGCATTCGGAGGTTTTTAACCGAATTACGCGTAGAAAATACGATCTCTTTATAGCCGTTGATTGTGGAGCATTGGACCGCATAGGACGCTTCGAAGGATTTTATAATTCGGCAAAAGAAACGGTGTGGATTGACCATCACCGAGGACACAACGGCTTTGGAAAATATAATATCGTGGATTCGGAAGCGTCTAGCGCCTGCGAACTCGTCTTCGATCTTCTTGAATGCGAAAAAGTTATAAATAAAAAGATAGCTACTTATCTCTATATGGGACTGTCCAGCGATACCGGTCATTTTATGCACAACAATACCACTCCCAAAGTGCTGTTGACTGCGTATAAACTTGCGCTTTACGGCGCTGACACCTATGGACTTGCAACCGAGCTTTATAGAAGTCGTAGTAAGCAAAAAACCGAACTCATTGCAAAATGTATTAACGCTATGCGTTTTTATAACGACGATAAAGTCAGCTTGATTTGTATCACGAGAGAAATTCTTGCAGAAGTAGGACTTGAAAGCAACGACACCGAGGGCATTATCGATTATGCAATAGCCGTTAAAGGCGTTGAAATAGGCGTAAGTATCTGTGAGGAAAAGTCAAACGAGTATAAAGTTAGTTTTCGCTCCAGGACTCGCAACGTCGGTGATATTGCTTCTATTTTTGGCGGTGGCGGACACATGTACGCAGCAGGTTGTCGCATATTTGGAAAAAAAGAAGACGTTATCGATAAGATACTGAAAGCCATTAGGGATACGGAGGCAGAATGAGCGGAGTACTTAACGTATATAAGCCTCCTGGAATCTCATCCGCTTACGTTGTGGGAAAAGTTAAGCGAATTTTAAACACGCGCGCTGTAGGTCATATGGGTACGCTTGATCCTATGGGTGAGGGTGTACTTTTAATGGGCGTTGGAAAGGGTACGCGTTTGTTTGATTATTATCTTTCCAAAAGCAAGACTTACGAAGCGTCGTTTAAATTTGGAATTATGACGGACACAATTGACGCTACGGGTACGGACACGTCAAGAACGGAGAATATACCGACCGAAGAAGAAATCGAAGCCGTGCTTCCTTCTCTCCTCGGAGAATGTGACCAAATTCCACCCCTTTATAGCGCAAAGTCAGTCGGGGGCGTTAGAGCTTATAAGTTGGCGCGCGCAGGTCAAACTGTGGAGTTAAAGCCGGCAAGGGTTACCATAAACTCAATAGAGAAGATAGAAAAAATAGGTGAGAATGAGTATATGTTCCGCATAGACTGCTCGTCCGGAACGTATATCCGAAGCATATGCCGTGATCTTGCCGAAAAACTTGGTTCACTCGCAATAATGACTTCTATCAAGCGCACACGTTGCGGAAACTTTTTTGTAGATAAATCGGTTGAATTGGAAAAACTCTCCGAGGCGGACGTAACTCCGCTCGAAGAAGCCTTACTTGCTTTACCGAGATATGATGCGGACGACGCATATTATAAAAAAGTTATCAACGGCGTTCCGCTCGAAGTAGTCGACGCGCCTGCCGGTAGGTTTACGCTCTACTGTAAAAACGAATTGATAGGAATAGCGGAAAACAGCGAGAGGGGAATAAGAATAAAAACGTATCTGAAAGAGGGTTGATTATGCTTACTACTGTTGAATTTGAAAAACCGTATGATGGCGCGTTGTCTTTAGCGCTTGGTTTTTTTGACGGCGTACACCTCGGTCATAGAACTCTTTTTGAGAAAATTCACGAGTTTTGCAAGTCAAGTGGAACTATTCCTGCAGTATCTACTTTTTCGGATATGGCTACGCGCAAGCAGATAATTTACAGCTACCGTGACCGCAAGCGTATGTTTGAGGAACTAGGCTTGCAGGTATGTATAGCTCTTAATTTCAATAAAATCAAGCACCTGAGTGGTAACGAGTTTTTTTACGTACTCGTACATACTTATAATATCAAACATATAGTTTGTGGAGAAGATTATACCTTTGGTTGCGATCATTGTGACGTAGAAACTTTGCGTGAGCTTTGTAATGAGTATGGTATTACGTTTGTCGTTATGCCTATGCTTGTTTATAAGGGAGTTTGCGTGAGTAGTACGAACATTCGCGCGCTTCTTAGAGCAGGCGACGTAGATCTTGCAAAGAAACTTCTCAAAGTACCCTATCACGTCAGTGGTGAAGTAGTAAGTGGCGACGGCAGAGGACGTAATATTGGTATCCCCACAGCAAATATCGATCTTCCGCGTGGAGGTATGGAAATCAAACACGGAGTTTACGGCACGTATACGGAGTTGGACGGAAAACTCTATCGGTCCGTAACTAATTACGGACCGCGCCCGACTTTTCTTCAAAGTAAGTTCGCTATTGAAACTAACATTCTTGGAGAAAACTTTGATAGTTTGCGTGGGAAAATAATAACCGTATACTTCCACCGCTTTATTCGCGGTGTTAGTAAATACTTGAGCGAAAAACTGCTTATTGCGACTATTAAAAAAGATCAGCAGTGGGAGGACTTATGATAAAGATAGGACCTAGCGGAAACTCAGCGTCTTTCTATGAGGAAGGACATACGCGCACTAAAGAAGCTGCTTTATGGGTTGCGGAAAGAGGTTTGAACGCTTTTGAATATTCTTTCGGGCGTGGAGTGAATATTAAACCGGAATCGGCGCAAGAAATCGCCGAAGAATTTAAAAAGAACGGTGTAGAAATCAGTTCGCACGCTCCCTATTACACTAATTTTGCAAATCCTGACGAGGAAATGATTCAAAAGTCTTTTGGTTATATCCGCCAAACGGTTATTGCAGAACATTATTTCGGCGGAATGAGAAGCGTGTTTCATCCCGCTTCATGTGGAAAAGTAACGAGAGCGGAAGCCGTTGCAGTCGCTAAGCGAAATATAGCAAGACTTGCCGAAGAGCTTTCTGACCTTGATTTTGACTTCATTCTTTGTCCCGAAACTATGGGAAAAATGAATCAGATAGGGACGGTAGAGGAAGTAGTAGAGTTCTGTAAACTTGACCATAGATTTTATCCTTGCTTTGACTTTGGGCACATAAACAGTTATACGCGCGGAGGTATAAAGGGTTATGACGATTATAAGCGCATAATTGATTATACCGCCGATCATCTTGGTGACTTGAAAACTAAAAATATGCACGTACATTTTTCCAAGATAATGTACGGCGATAAGGGCGAACTTAAACATTTGACTTTTGCGGACGTAAAATACGGTCCGGAATTTGAAGGGTTTGCAAGATTAATAGAGGAATATAAATTAACTCCGTTTATCGTCTGTGAATCGGACGGTACTCAAGCGGAGGACGCAAGGGTGATGCTTGATTGCCTGAATGCGATTAAGGGATGCTATGGAAAAATTATTTGAAAAAACGGAAGCAATTGTCGTAACGGGTGAAAGCAACAGATACTATTTGACGCGTTTTAAGTGTTCCTTCGGCGTTGTCGTATTGTTACCGCAATCAAAAATACTTTTCACAGATTTTCGCTATGCCGTCGCTGCTAAGAAAAGTATTAAAGATGCAGAAGTAAGAATAACCGATAAAGAAAATCTTTATTCTAACGTCGTTGCGCTTCTCAATGAAAGAAAAGTAAAAGTAGTCGGTTATGAGGATGAAGTGATGAGCGTAGCCTCGTTCAAAGCGTTTAAAAAGGCCTTTGCGGACTTCGACTTAAAGCCGATTGGTAACGCTTTGGAAACGCTTCGTTCCGTAAAAACCGAAGAAGAAATCGAGTTTATAAAGCAAGCTCAAAGCATAACGGAAACCGTTCTTGACAAAGTGCTTTCTCAGCTTAAAGTGGGAGCTACGGAAAAAGAAATAAATGCAGAGCTTACTTACCAATTTATATTGCAAGGCGCAGACGGACTTGCTTTTGATAATATCGTTGCTTTTGGAGAAAATTCTGCGGATTGTCATCATATACCCGGCGACAGAAAACTCGAAAGAGGCGATATAGTTCTCTTTGATATAGGCGCAAAATGGGGTGGATATTGCTCGGACATGACGAGAACTTTCTGCTATGGCGAGCCGAGTCAAAAAATTGCTGACCTTCATTCTATGGTGCTTTCCGCACAGGAATACGTGCTTAAACACGTAAAGGCAGGTATGACGGGCAGAGAAGTGGACGGAATGGCGCGAGAATTCTTTAAAGCAAACGGCTATGACAAAGAATTTGGTCACTCACTCGGTCACGGAGTCGGCGTTGATATTCACGAACTGCCCACTCTTTCGTCAAAAAACGAAGAACCTCTTGCCGAAAATGCTGTCGTTACCATTGAACCAGGTTTATATATCGAGGGATTCGGTGGCGTAAGAATAGAAGATATGGTAGTAATTAAAAAAGACGGTATAGAGAACTTGACAAATTATACCAAATCGCTTATAATATAACAAACAATGTTTTAATTAAGCTAAAACACTAACCAAAGGAGCAATTTATGGTAGCAGGTGATTTCAGAAAAGGCACGACTTTTGAAAAAGACGGCAAGGTATTCCGCGTAGTGGATTTCCAGCACGTTAAGCCGGGTAAAGGTTCGGCGTTCGTTAGAACTAAATATAAGAAC
The DNA here is from genome assembly GCA_017452405.1 of Clostridia bacterium. Lineage (GTDB taxonomy): Bacteria > Bacillota > Clostridia > Christensenellales > Pumilibacteraceae > Protoclostridium. The sequence continues at coordinate 5,561 of JAFTMM010000136.1, forward strand.
GTAGTAACCGGACAGGTTCTTGAAGAATCTTTTAGCCCGACGGAAAAATTCCTCGATGCAAAGATCGAAACTCACGATTATCAGTTCCTCTATGCAGACGAAGATTTCTGCCATTTCATGGAACCCGAATCGTTTGAACAGATCGATATTAATATTGACGAATGTAAAGACGCGCTTCAGTACATCATTCCCGAAATGATGGTTTCCATTCAGTCTTATAAGGGCGTTCCGTTCAGCGTTGAACCCCCTAACTTCGTAGAACTTACGATTGCTGAGACCGAACCCGGCATTCAGGGCGATACGTCTAAAGCAGGCAACAAACCCGCAACTCTTGAAACGGGCGCGCCTATTCAGGTTCCTCTTTTCATCAACACCGGAGATAAAATCCGTGTTGATACCAGAACCGGATCCTATATGTCCAGAGTAAAA
>JAFTMM010000137.1 GCA_017452405.1 Clostridia bacterium
AAGTACGCGTTCTCTTACTTCGGGAGTATGTTCACCGATACCTGCGGTAAACACGATCATATCTACGCCGTCCATTACGGCTGCGTATGCGCCGATATATTTTTTGACCTTATACGAGAACATATCGATTGCAAGCTGAGCGCGGGTATTACCATGTTCTGCCGCTGCAACGAGATCACGGAAGTCGCTACTTACTCAGCTTATTCCCTTTACGCCACAGCTCTTGTTGAGGTAGTTAATAGCTTGACTAACGTCCCAGCCCTTCTTGTTGCAAAGAAACTGAACTACGGAAGGATCGATATCACCACATCTCGTACCCATAATAAGTCCTTCAAGTGGAGTGAAGCCCATGGTCGTATCAACGCATTTACCGTTCTTAACAGCGGAAAGACTTGCGCCGTTACCAAGATGACAAACTACGAGATTGAAATCTTTTTTACCCATAATCTTTGTCGCTTCTTCGGCTATGTATTTGTGGCTTATTCCGTGGAAGCCGTAGCGTCTGATTTTAAGCGTCTGATAGTCGGTATAGTCAATGCCGTAAAGTTTCGCAACGTCGGGCATTGTGCTGTGGAAAGAAGTATCGAAAACCGCTACGTGCGGAACGTTAGGCATAACCTCTCTGCACGCGTCCATACCCATAAGACATGCTGGCATATGAATAGGCGCAAGCTCTACGAGTTCTTTAAGCTGATCTCTTACGGTATCGGTAATTAAAGTGCTGTGAGTGAAGTATTCACCGCCAGCAACAGTTCTGTGACCTACTGCAGCAATCTCGTCAGCGCTCTTAATAACGCCGTATTCAGGATTGGTAAGCGCGCTAAGAACTAGCTTTATCGCAACTTCATGGTTGGGCATATCCTGCTCGATTTTAACTTCTTTTGAACCGGAGTGCTTAAGGAAGGAATTGCCGATACCGATACGGTCTGCTACACCCTTTGCAAGAACGGACTCATCCGTCATTTCTATAAGTCTATACTTAAGTGAAGAACTGCCCGAATTAATAACTAAAATTTTCATTATATATCCTCTTTATATGTATATTTTTTGTTTTATACGCCCGCCTGAAGCGCAGTTACTGCAACGGTAAGTACGATATCTTCAGTACAGCATCCGCGAGATAAGTCGTTAAGCGGTTTAGCAAAGCCTTGGCAAATCGGGCCTACGGCAATAAATCCGCCCATTCTTTCAGCGATTTTATATCCGATATTGCCTGCATTGATGTCGGGGAAAACGAATACGTTAGCCTGCCCTGCTATTTCGCTGTCAGGAGCTTTAATTTTCGCCACTTTAGGAACGATAGCCGCGTCAAACTGGAATTCTCCGTCGATTTTCATGTTAGGCGCAAGTTCCTTTGCAACTTCAACCGCTTTTTGAACTTTAGCTACGGTATTGTTGAATTTGGAGTCGTTGCCCGATCCCTTAGTCGAGAAAGAAAGCATAGCGACTTTGGGCTCGATACCCGTTATAGCTTTGCCCGTGTTTGCAGAAGAAACTGCGATTTCGGCAAGCTGTTCTGCCGTCGGACATATGTTGAGCGCGCAATCTGCAAAAACAACTGCACCGTCAGGGCAGTAAGGATTTCCGCCCTCGGGCGCTATCATTAGGAAACAGCTGGAAACTATATTCGTGTTCGGAGCGGTCTTAATAACCTGAAGCCCAGGACGAAGCGTGTTTGCAGTAGAATGGCAAGCACCGGATACGTATCCGTCCACGTCCCCCGCTTTAAGCATAAGCGCGCCGAACATAGTTCTGTCTTTAGCGGCTTCAAGCGCAAGTTCGGGAGTCATTCCTTTAGCTTTGCGCGCTTCGTATAATATGTTAGCGTATTTTGCGGTAAGTTCGCTGGTCATAGGATCAACGACGGTAACGCCGTCAAGATTTACGTCGGGCGCTACGCTTTTGCACTCTTCTTCATTACCGACTAATACGATTTTTGCAATTCCTTCTTTGGTAATCTGCGCGGCAGCTTCGATTACGCGTCTGTCCTCACCTTCGCAAAGAACGATTGTCTTTCCAAGAGAGGCTGCATTCTTTTTAATCTGTTCAAGCATGCTTGCCATTAGGGTTAAAACTCCTTGTTTTTCCTTAGATTTTATGTTATAGTATAATTATAAAACAAATTGATTAAAATGTAAATTGTTTTTATTAAGGCATGAAGAAAAATATGAAAATCTGCGCGGTAATTTGCGAATTGAATCCACTTCATAACGGTCACGAATATATTTTCAGGAAAGCTAAAGAGCAAAGTGGCGCAGATTATCTCGTTGCTATCATGAGCGGTAATTTTGTTCAACGTGCAGAGCCCGCTGTTATGGACGAAAATACAAGAGCGGAAGTTGCGCTTAATTGTGGCGCGGATATGGTACTTGAACTCCCTATCGTATATTCGGTAGCTTCTGCGGATAAGTTTGCCGGTGGAGCAATCAAAATTGTCAACACACTTCCCTGCGTCTCGCACCTCGTCATGGGCGCTGAGGATAATGCTCAGCTTCTTGAAAGAGCTGCGGAAATTCAAGCCAAAGAGTGCGACGAATTTAAGAATGCGCTTAGGCAGTTATTACGTGATGGTATGCCGTATGCTAAAGCACTTACTCATGCAACAGCCGAAATAGCTTGTCCCGAGAACAAGAACGAATATTTATCCATGCTGAATAAACCTAATAATATTTTGGCGGTGGCGTACAAAAAAGCCTTGATTTCCTCAAAAAGTAAAGTGAAATTTCTGCCTATTCCCCGTATCGGCGGTGAAATTAGCGTGAACTTCAAAGGCGAATACTCCTCGGCAAGCGCTATAAGAGCAAGTATAGGCAGTGACGTTGACGTTTCGGTTTCTATGCCTAAATATTCATACGATACGTTAGCGCGTGAGCTGTCATCTCGCCCTGTCAGTAAGGAAAAATTCGACGCTCTGGCGCTATTTGCTTTGAGAAACGCTTCTCTTGGTGAAATAGCGGAGACGCCCGATTGCGCAGAGGGTTTCGAGCATAAAATCAAAGAGCTTGCGATAAAGACCGCAAGCTACGATGAATTTCTTTCAGCAGTTCCTACCTCTCGGTTTACGAAAGGAAGAATTATGCGAATTTGCCTGCAGACT
>JAFTMM010000138.1 GCA_017452405.1 Clostridia bacterium
AAGTTTATTACGAACAGAACCAATAAACAGAGAATACAGTTTATAGCTACTTTTATAATCGTACGGAACTTAAATAGCCGTCATTTCGTCAATATGTTTACGATAAACATCATAACGAGAACGACACCCAAAGTAACGACGAATACCCACCATTGATCAGTAAAGGACTGCATAACGCTATCCCACCAACTGTTATTAGATTCTGCGGTGCTTATGCTCATTTCAGTCTCCTTGTTTTTGAATATTATAGCATTATCAAAATCACAAATCAAGTATAATCAGCACTTTTTACATTCGGGATTTTCCATAGTGTCACAACAACCTTTGACTCTACCTACGTTTACGTTATCTTCTTTTCTCGAACGCAGAGATTTTACAGGATGCTCTCTTTCCTGAAAACGGTAATCCTCGCCTGCTTCCATGATATATTTATCTATTACTTTATGGCTTGCTACGTTGCAAACGTTACCGTTAACTTTTTTGTTATACTTGAAAAACTCTGCCGAGTCGGGCATTTTGCTTACGTCTATCCACGTTTCTCTGTCAGCGGTGTTGTTTACGGTATTTTTAAGCACCTTTCGAATATACGCTTTGTTGTTATCCGACATTGTTGAGAATGAAAGAAGATCGGGGAAAGTTCCGTCGGGTATTACCTGTTGCCATTCTTTATTCTCATACTTACGAAGGAGTTTCGCCGCGTTATGAAGATGCGTGATTTCCATAATGAGATGATCTTCCCATATCTTACGCACGTTCTCGTCAACTTCATCCTGCATCATGGAGTAATACAAATAGCACTCCGTATATTCATGCATCAACATACATTCCAGCCACGTGTGCGACGAGTCTGAAAGTGACTCGTACATGGAAACGTGCTGTTCTTCAATCATTGCAATTTCGGTATATAACTTTCTACCGAGATCGGAAAGGTCGTAGAATGAAGCCTGATTCATATAGTAGTTCATAGTCTGCTGTTCGGCAGCGGTAATAATCATAGCGTGGAGCTTGGTAAGCGGTGAAGCCTTCTTCGCGTCAATTCTGCGCTTAACGTCGTCCATGGGATAGCGATGCTCGGAAACGGTAGGTCTGCCCGGCATAATCTCGGTATATTTACCCACGAGCCTTTCAGCGTGAATACCCATATCCATATCAAGTAAGTCGGCGTAACGATATAAGTGGTCAAAATCCTCTAAGAGCGCAAAATCAAGCGATCTGCGAACGTGTTCGTCAGGCTCGTTCTGCGCCATCATTGCAGTCAAGTCAACAGCAAGCTGTTCGTACCCGATCGTGTGTTCGAGAATACTTTCATCTTTCGGCTTTAACGCGGAAATCTTCTTTTGTTGTTGCTGTTCCGCTCTTCTAATTACGGCAATATCGCGACGTAAGTCGTTGTCGGTAACGTGCCTTGCCATGTTGTGCAAGAACCATTGCGCCTCAAACTCCGTTCCATTCATAAGGATAATACGAACTTTGGTGTACGGGTCTGCTTCGTTCTTGTCGTAAGGTCGGGGGCTGAGCTGTTTCCAGTTTTCAAAGCTTACAGTTCTTTCCGGTCTTTCGTTAAACGGGTTAAATGACATAATTAAAAATCCTCCTTTGAATTCAAGAAGGATTTTTACCAGAAACTGCTAATATATACGCTTATTTATTATCACTTCGCATTTTTCTTTCAAACATAAGAATTGCAAGCGCGCTTACTACTAACGCGTACGCGCACGCGATAATCAAATATAAACCGAAATTATCAAAGCCGAGGTGAGCTTCGCTTAAAATTGCTTGCGAAAGCAAAACCTGTGGATAGAAAGGCAAGAATTTTGCAAACAGAGCAAGTCCTTCGAGCATAGCAAGCGGAAAATAGCATCCGCCGAAAATTCCTGCTATATTAATCACTACCGAACAGCAAGGCGGAGCCGATTTATCGCTTAAAACTGTTCCAAACAATATGCCCAGCGAAACAAAAAGAACCATTGCGGGAATTTGGGATAAAACGGCAAGCATTGCGTAGCCGAAATTGAAACTATTAGGAATTCCCCCAAAGTTTTCTCCCTCAACTATCGCCACGATCTCACCTACTCCGTAGCATACGAACTGTTGCGCAAAGCAAAGCGCAAGACCGGGCAAAGCGTAACCAATTATGAAGTCGCGCGCTTTCATTGGCGAAGTAAAAAGTCTTAGAAGAAAAGCCGAACTCTTATCCTTTGAAACGAGCAAGGCTACGTTAAGCATTATAAACGTTAGACCGAAAAATGCCATTGCAGGCGCGTTATTTCGCATTTCAAACGTAGTAGTTCTCGTGGAAAGTAAGGAGTCAAGCGCATCTCCGCCTACATTTTCATACTGTGATATAAATGAATCCTGAATAAATCTGTTTATTACTGCAAAGAGAATGAGCATTAATACGGGGAAGCCGAGCGCAAATATATAGCTAATCGGGCTTTTAAGCATCTCTTTTAGGTTTCTTTTAGCAAACGCCAACGCTCTCATAACGCGCCTCCCGAAGCAACGGAAATAAACGCTTCTTCAAAGTTCTTTTTGCCGAGTGACGCTATAATTTCGTTTGGCGTTCCTACGATTTTCATCTTACCCTTAGACATAATTCCAATTCTATCCGAAAGCTGTTCTGCCTCTTCAAGATAATGAGTGGTCAAAATCATCGTAGTATTTGCTTTTAGTGAACGAATATTGTTCCACAATTCGCGACGCGCGATTACGTCCAAACCTAAGGTTGGTTCATCAAGAAAAAGAATTTTCGGTTTCCCTACTAACGCCATCGCTATAGATAGCCTGCGCTGGTATCCTCCCGAAAGTTTCCCTGCATTTCTGTCGGCAACTTCGCTCAAAGAAAAATCCTTTATAAGATCTTCCGCGCGTAAATTTGCATCTTCTTTCTTTAACCCGTATATTTCGCACATAAATTCAAGGTTTTCACGCACGCTAAGAAGAGGCGCAACGGAAGTCTCCTGTGGAGAAATGCCGATTATTTGCTTTACGTTATCCACTTTTTGCGTTACGTCAAAGCCTAATATCGTAGCATTTCCTGCGCTCGGTTTCGTTAAGCAAGACAGTATTTTTATGAGCGTAGTCTTACCTGCGCCGTTAAGTCCGAGTAGCGCAAATAGCTCACCTTGCTTAATTTGAAGATTAACGCCGTTTAACGCTTTTACTTCTCCAAATTTTTTAGAAAGATTTTTAATTTCTATAGCTATCATCAAAACCCCTGCCTTTCACAATCTGCGCAAGCGCTCCGGGCGCAAGTTTGTCGAACGAATCGGCAGTCGCAATCCAAATACCACCCTTCTCGTCGCCGAGAATAAGAAGATTATCACCGGGTCGAATGTCATATTTATCTCTAGCTTCTTTGGGTATTACTATCTGCCCTTTCGTGCCTACTTTTGCTATTCCGAAAAAGTGTTTATCATCTCCGATTTTCATACGTAACCTCAGATAAAATAGTATAACTTTCATACTTGTTATACAAATCATACCAAAATTATTGACTAAAGTCAATGATTTTACGCAAACTTTACAATAAAAGCAGGTGAAATCGTTGCAAAAGCGGATTTGAATACGCTATAATATTATCGTGAGAATTTTGGCAATACCAAATTCTAACGAAAGAAAAAATACTATATGGAGAATTAAACAGCATGGAATACGCATATGCGATAATGCAATTGCTAGGCGGACTCGGCGTTCTGCTCTTTGGTTTCAAAGTACTGTCGGATGCGATAGAAAAACTTGCAAATAATAAGCTCAGAGGTTGGTTCAGCAAAACTTCAGGAGCAGGAAAGTTTGCAGGTCTTGGAATAGGAACGGTAACTACTGCGCTTATTCAGTCATCCTCTGCCACTACCGTAATGACTGTTGGTTTCGTTAACGCCGGTGTAATGTCACTTACAATGGCTACGGCGGTAATAATGGGCGCAAATATCGGTACAACAATTACAGGTCAGATAGCAGCCCTCGGTACTTACGACTTTGCAAGCTTCATACTTCCTTTTGCAGCAATCGGTATGTTTATGACGATGCTCAGCAAGAACGATAAAGTTAAAACTGTAGGATTTATTCTTGGGGGTCTTGGACTTGTCTTTGTAGGACTTTAAATCATGAGCGGTTCTATGGAAATTTTCCGACAGAGTGAAGCTTTTCAACAGGCATTACAACGTATTGACGTTCCTATCGTTCTACTCCTTATTGGTGCGGGATTTACCGCTATCGTGCAGTCGTCATCCGCTGTTACGTCAATAATAATCACTATGGTAGGCGCAGGTCTTACAATCGGAAGCGGTGGTAACAGTGTA
>JAFTMM010000139.1 GCA_017452405.1 Clostridia bacterium
ATAAATTAATCAATAATGACGGCGTAGCCGTCAATTCATGGAGCGAAGCGAGAATTCATGACAGCGTAGCTGTCAATTCATGCAATTCGAAGAATTGCAATTCATTCTTTCTACGCTTGCATTGCGTATTAGATTCTTCGACTCCGCTCTGCTACGCTCAGGATGACAAATTCCGTCATCCTGGAGGGAGCATAGCGACTGATAGGATCTCAAAAATTAATCAATAATGACGCGTAGCGTCAATTCATGGAGCGAAGCGAGAATTCATGACAGCGTAGCTGTCAATTCATGCAAACGCAAAGCGTTTGCAAATCATGCCTTAGTATAAGGCAAAATTGCGTTTGCAAATCATGCCTTAGTATAAGGCAAAATTGCGTTTGCAAATCATGCTTTAGTATAAGGTAAAATTGCGTTTATAAATCATGCCTTAGTATAAGGCAAAATGGATAGTTATTTTATTTAGCGCGGTGCGCAAAAAAGGAAATTATGGCAAAAGGAAAAGACGAAAAACCCAGAGTTCCGGATAATACCAAGTATCTGAACGTTAAGTTAAACGATGAAATGAAGCAGTCGTTTATCGCTTACGCGATGGCTGTTAACGTTTCGCGCGCCATTCCCGACGTGCGTGACGGTCTTAAACCCGTGCACCGCAGAATACTTTACGCGATGAACGAACTCGGTTTGACGGCAGATAAGCCGTACAGAAAGTGCGCGCGTATCGTCGGCGACGTTCTCGGTAAGTATCATCCTCACGGCGACAGTTCGGTATACGACGCTCTCGTGCGTTTGGCGCAAGACTTCTCCATACGCGAACCTCTCGTTGACGGACAGGGTAACTTTGGTTCGGTAGACGGTGATCCTGCGGCTGCAATGCGTTACACCGAGGCGCGTCTTTCCAAGATCGCTTCCGAAATGCTCCGTGACATCGACAAGGAAACGGTGGATTGGCAGGGCAACTTTGACGAAACTCTTGAAGAACCCGTAGTGCTTCCTGCGCGTTTCCCTAATCTGCTCGTTAACGGCTCGGACGGTATTGCGGTTGGCATGGCTACCAACATTCCTCCGCATAACCTCGGCGAGGTTATCGACGGCGTGTGCGCGCTCATAGACGATCCCGAAATCACGGTAGACGAACTGATGAAGCACGTGCCCGCACCCGACTTCCCGACGGGCGCGCTGATTATGGGCAGAGCGAATATCCGTTGCGCTTATCGCACGGGTAAAGGCGGTATCGTAATGCGCGCGAAAGCGGAGATAGAGGAGTACGCTACCGATCGTGGCGTGACTCGTCAGCGCATAATCGTGACCGAACTGCCTTATCAGGTTAATAAAGCGTTACTTATTAAATCGATTGCCGACCTCGTTAAAGACAAGAGGGTAGAGGGCATTGCCGACGTTAAGGAAGAATCGGACAGAGAGGGTATGCGTATCGTTATCGAGGTCAAGCGCGACGCTCAAGCGCAGGTAGTGCTCAATATGCTTTACAAGCACACCAACCTGCAAGTGTCCGACGGCATAACTTTTCTGGCTCTGGTTAACGGCGAGCCTAAGATCGTCAACCTCAAAGAGATGCTTCATGAGTATCTCGAACACCAGAAAGAAATCGTGGTGCGCCGTACCAAATACGACCTTGAAAAAGCGCGCGAAAGAGCGCATATCGTGGAAGGTCTGGTTAAGGCGCAAGAAAATATAGACGAAGTAGTTCGCATTATCAAGACCAGCCGTGACCGCTACGAAGCGGCGGAAGGTTTGATGAGTACGTTCTACCTCTCGGATAAGCAGGCTAACGCAATACTCGATATGCGTCTGTCACGCCTTACTTCGCTTGAAGTAGACTCGCTCAGGCGCGAACTCGAAGACCTCGAACGCAAAATTGCCGACCTTGAAAATATCCTCGCTACGCCCTCTCGCGTACTTGAGATTATTAAGACCGAGCTTACCGAAGTCAAGAATAAGTACGGCACGCCGAGAAAGACCGAGCTTTGCATAGACTACGATGAAATAGATATCGGCGACCTTATCGAAAGAGAGGACGTAGTAGTTTCCATGACTCACTTCGGCTATATCAAGCGCTTGCCCGTTACCGAATATAAGCCTCAGCACAGAGGCGGAAAGGGCATTACCGCGCACAAGCCCAAGGAAGAGGACTTCGTGGAAACCATGCTCACCACTTGCACGCACGACAATCTCTTGTTCTTTACGAACAAGGGCAGGGTATACTGCATTAAGGCTTACGAAGTGCCCGAGGCGGCAAGAGCAACGCGTGGTAGAGCGATAGTCAACCTTCTTCAGCTTACCGAGGACGAAAAGGTGACGGCGGTTATTCCGCTCACCGAAGATCAGACGCGCGGTAACCTTATGATGGCTACGCGCCAAGGCATGATAAAGAAAACGCCGGTTGAGCAGTTCGCTAAGATCCGTAAGGGCGGAAAAATTGCAATCGCGCTCAACGAGGGCGACGAGCTGATCAGCGTTCAGTTCACCGCAGGCAGAGATGAAATTCTTATCGCATCCTCCGCAGGTAAGTGTATCCGTTTCTCCGAGGACGACGTTCGCGCTATGGGCAGAGATACCATGGGCGTGCGCTCCATGAAATTGAGCGCAGACGAGGTTATCGTAGACATGACCGTCGTTTATCCCGGCTGTGAAGTGCTTACCGTGTCGCAGTACGGCTACGGCAAGCGTACGGACATTGACGAATATCGCTTGCAGTCGCGCGCAGGAAAGGGCGTTAAGGCAGGCGTGTTCAACGAACAGACGGGCAATCTCGTCAACCTCAAGCTCATCTCACCCGACGAAGACATTATGCTTATCGCGGACAACGGCACGATTATCCGTATGCGCGCTAAGGAAATTTCCAAGATTTCGCGCGATACGCGTGGCGTACGCATGATGAAAGTCAAGGGCGAAGGTCAGGTGGTTTGCGTTGCCAAAGCACAGCCTTACGAGGACGAAGAGAACGCCGGCGAGGAATAATCGAAAAAAATTTAAAATTCGGTATTATCTATGGTTAAAGTAGTGGATAACCGTCCATACTATGACCGAGGTAATACTATGAATATGAATAAAGAC
>JAFTMM010000140.1 GCA_017452405.1 Clostridia bacterium
CCGATATATTTTTCAAGCTCGGTCATAAAGGACTGACAGAAGCTCATTATTTCGTTATCGCTCTTGCCCTTGGGGTCGAAGTCCGAACCGCCTTTACCACCGCCCATAGGAAGGGTAGTGAGGCTGTTTTTAAAGATCTGCTCGAAGCCGAGGAACTTAATAACCGAAGCGTTTACGGAAGGGTGAAGTCTAAGACCGCCCTTGTAAGGTCCGATAGCGGAGTTAAACTGTACTCTGTATCCTCGATTTACCTGTACCTTGCCGTTGTCGTCCACCCAGCTTACTCTGAACTGGATAAATCTTTCGGGCTCTACAATACGATCGAAAACGCCTGCTTTAACGAGGTCGGGGCGCTTTGCTGCAACGGGCTCAAGTGATTCGAGAACTTCCTTTACTGCTTGAAGAAATTCGGGTTCGTTTGCGTTTCTCTTGCAAACCGATTCGTAAACGGAAGCAATGTATTCATTTTTGAACATATATATTCCCTCCCGGAATAAAAAAATTTGCTGAAATTACTTTCTCCTTATCTAGGTAAAATTATACCATAAGTTTTTTTTTAATATCAAGCGTATGAAATGTTAAATTTAAAAAATCTTTTTTATTTTAACTTATTTTTTATGAATAATAACGATTTTCAAGTGTACGATAATGAGAAAAACCGCCTTGTATTATTCAGAGGTTAATTTAAGCAAAATTTCGCATATTTCCTTAGTGCCGTCGAACTTAAAATTTTTCATTGCAGTCTTAAGCTCGGTTGAATGATTTTCAAGCTTTATAACTTCCTCCGTCATTTTACCATTTATTCAGTTTTTATCGGCAACGAGAGCAAGACCGTTCTTTTCAAATTGTTTAGCGTTTTCCACCTGATCTCCTCGACTAGCGCCTTTGGGAAGGGGAATAATAAGCATAGGCACGCCGACTGCGCCGAGTTCGAAAATAGCGTTGCCACCGCCTCTCGTGACGGCAAGATCGGCGCACGCGAAAAGGTCGTATATTTTTTCGGTAAACTCAATGGGATAATATCCGTTTTTTCTATCCGCGCCGTTGCCCTTGCCACGAATATGGATAACGTCGTAACGCTTAGTAAGCTCATTCAGCTCGTCGTCCACGAGGTCGTTTATTGCTTTTGCGCCCAGACTGCCACCCATAACGAGCAGAACTTTTTTTCTGCCCGAAAACCCGCACGTTTTCAAACCTTCGCCTCTATTACCCGAATATATACGACTGCGAAGCGGACTACCCGTATGGTAATATTCGCCTTTAAATCGGTTCTCTATCGGGAAGGATGAACAGAGCGCGTTTGCGTGAGATAAAGCTATGCGGTTGGCTAAGCCGAGTGACGTATCGCTTTCATGAAGCACGAGAGGAACGTCGCCCGAAGCGAGAGATGCAGGCAACGAAACGAACCCACCCTTAGAAAATATCGCAATCGGCTTGATTTCTTTGATGAGTTTTTTGGCTTTTCGGACTGCGGAAAAGAGCTTAAAAGGCACGAGTAGGTTGGCAAAAATTTTTCCGCGCGTCAGTTTAGGGCAGTCAAGACCGTGATAAACGACGTTCTCGCTTTTCAATAATTCCTTTTCCATACCTTCGTTCTGCCCGATATAATGCACTTTAAAGCGCGTAGTTAAAAAGGGCAGGAGCGCAAGAAGTGGAGTAATATGACCGGCAGTACCTCCACCCGTAATAATAACGTTTTGCATATTGACAATCGCCTCCGTATGTGTTATACTGTTTAACGGTAATTTATATGATTACCGATAAAAATTTTTGACATAAGAAAAAAATTAATTCGCTAACAATAGCGATTAAAGGGGGAACCTTGAAATCCAAAAAATATTTGCTTGCTATTGACGAAGGTACGACGGGACAGCGCGCCGTACTGTTCTCGGCTCGTGATATGCGCGCCGTAACCTCTTCTTCCACTCCCGTTCATTCTTCCTATCCGTCTGACGGTTGGGTGGAGCAGGACGCAGAACAAATTTATCGCAACGAAATGTTATGTATTCGCCGTCTTTTTGAAAGCGGAAAATATTCCGCAAGCGAAGTAATAGCTGTAGGCATAACCAATCAGCGTGAATCGGTCGTTATATGGGACAAAAAGACGGGCAAGCCTCTTGCGCCCTGCGTTAGCTGGCAATGTAGACGCACGGCAGACGAATGTGAAAACTTAAAGAAACAAGGCTACTTAGAGCTTGTTAAGCAAAAGACGGGTTTGGTGCTTGACGCATATTTCTCGGCTACCAAACTTAAATGGTTGCTTGATAACACTGCGGGCGCGCGCGAAAAGGCGCGTAGGGGCGAACTCCTTGCAGGAACGCTGGACAGCTACCTCGTATACCGCTTGACCAAAGGCGCAAAGCACGTTACCGACGTTACCAACGCTTCGCGCACCATGCTGTTCAATATACACGAAATGAAGTGGGATGACGAACTGCTTGAGCTTTTCGGTATTCCTCGTGAAATCTTGCCCGAAGTGACCGAATGTACGGGGGACTTCGGAAGCGTAGAAGTAGACGGCGTATCCATTCCCATTCGCGGAATAGCAGGAGATCAGCAAGCGTCGCTTATTGGACAAGCGTGCTTCGAAAAAGGCGACGTAAAATGCACGTACGGTACGGGTGCGTTTATATTAGCCAACATAGGCGACGTTCCGCAAATTACCGATTCTCCGCTCATTACGACCGTGGCGTATTCTATTGCAGGAAAAACTGCGTACGCGTTCGAAGGCTCGGTATTTAACGCCGGCTCGGTGATTAATTGGCTGGAAAGCGTAGGAATAATTTCAAACGCAAAAGAAAGCGAAGTACTTGCTAGTAGCGTACCCGACAGCGGAGGCGCGTACCTTATACCTGCGTTTACGGGAATGGGCGCTCCTTATTGGGATATGAACTGTCGCGCGGCAATAGTAGGTATAACGCGCGCAACGAAGAAAGAACATATCGTTCGCGCGGGGCTGGAGAGTATAGCGCTCAGGTGCGGAGAAGTGTTCGACATGATGTCGGAAGCGCTCGGTTCGCCTCTCGGCGCTTTGAGAGCAGACGGCGGAGTAAGTAATAACAGACTGCTACTCGGGTTGCAGTCGGACATAATCTGCGCCGAAGTGCGCCGTTCGATTGAAATTGAAAGCACCGCTCTCGGCGCTGCATATCTTGCCTCAATCGGTAGCGGAAGAAGCGATCTTGACAAAATCAAAGTCAACCACTCATACGCAGATAATTATCTTCCCACCAAAGTAGGAAGTAAAATAGAAAAGCTGAAAGACGGCTGGAAAAAAGCCGTTAATAGTATGCTTTCTTAAGCAAGCAAACGTCATTAAGGGGAAAACAAAATGGAAAGAGAGTTATTTACGTCTCACGACGGAAAAGAGTTAAGCGTATGCTATTGGGAAAATGCGGGCGACGCGAAAGCCGTAGTGCTTATTTCTCACGGCATGTCCGAACACGCAGAACGCTACGCGGAATTTGCAGAATATCTTAACGCCAACGGCTATATAGTAATAGCCGACGACCACCGTGGCCACGGGCGCACTGATCCCGAACGGCTGGGCATGGCGGAAGCAGGTAAGGATCTTTTTGCAGATACGGTAAAGGACATGAAAGCCTTGACTGATATGGCTAAAGAAAAGTACGGCTTGCCAGTAATACTTTTCGGCCACAGCTACGGATCTTTTCTTTCTCAAGCGTATATTGAAGAATATTCGGACGGCATTATAGCTTGCGTGCTTAGCGGTAGCGCTCTTTACGGCAAACTGCTTGCTTCATTCGGTGCGCTCGTTGCCGGAATGAAGTCCAAAAAGCACGCTGACGAACCGGGTAAGTTCTTCGCAAAAATTACCTTTGACGGCTACGACAAAAAGATCGGGGAAGGCAAAAACGGCTGGCTGTCGAGAAACGCGGTTAACAATTCGAAATATGCAGACGATCCACTCTCCGGTTTTTTATGCTCCAACGCTTTCTATAAATATATGTTCGGTGGAATGAAAAAGCTGGCAAAGGAAAAGCGCGTGAAAGCGAGAAAGGATCTTCCCGTCTTCGTAATCTACGGCTCAAAAGACTACGTCGGGAACTGCGGTAAGCTCACCGAAAAACTCGTAGATAAATACGTCAAGGCAGGGTTGACCGTTGAAGTCAAACGCTACGAGGGCGCAAGACACGAGCTGACTAATGAAATTAACCGCGCAGAAGTGTTTGAAGACGTAACGGAGTTTTTCGATAACGTTGTTAGCGGAAAATGGAAAGAAATAATCTCCGAAATGGACGAAGAGTAAGATAAACGCTGAATATTTATGCAAATAAATGTATAAGTATTCAGCGTTTTTTGATTATAAAACGCGACAATCGATTTTAAGCAATTTTTAATGAATTTGTTGCATAAAAACTATTGTCAAACGATCGGATTGTATGGTATAATTTAATTAAGCTGAAACTTTGGAGAAAATGATATGTCAAAAGATTACAAAGCTCAGGATATACAAGTCCTCGAAGGACTTGACGCGGTACGTCTGCGCCCTGGTATGTATATCGGCTCGACGGGCGTAAAAGGCTTGCACCACGTTCTTTGGGAAATAGTAGACAACTCAATGGACGAGGTGGCAAACGGCTTCGGCTCGACGATAACAGTTACCATTCATTCGGACGGAAGCGCAAGCGTAGAGGACGACGGACGAGGAATCCCGGTAGACGTTCATCCGACGATGGGTATAAGCGGTGTCGAAGTCGTGTTTACCAAACTGCACGCAGGCGGTAAGTTCGACAGCGGTAACTACCAATATTCGGGCGGACTTCACGGCGTAGGCGCGTCGGTAACTAACGCGCTCTCGGTCTGGACTGTAGTCGAAGTATATAAAAAAGGCAAGGTATACCGCGCCGAGTTTGAAGCGCAGGAAGGCGAGGACGGTAAAGTGCACGGCGGTTGCATAAAACTCCCGCTTTTCGAAACGGGCAAAAAGACGGACAAGCACGGAACTTACGTGCGCTTTATGCCGGACAAGCGAGTATTCGACACCGTCAACTTCAACATAGAAACCATTTCCAAAAAACTCAAAGAGCTTGCGTTCTTGAACGACGGCGCGCGCATAATTCTCGTTGACGAAAGGAATATGACGAACGACGTTCCGTTAAAGCGTGAGTATTGTTACACGGGCGGTATATCCGACTTCGTGCGTTATATAAACGAAACGAAAAATCCACTCTTTCCCGATCCGATTTATCTCGACGGCGAGCGTGATAACGTATATATGAAACTTGCTCTCCAATACACGGATACGTATAACGAGAGTATTTTCTCATACGTTAACAACATTCCCACACCCGAAGGCGGTATGCATGAAACGGGCTTCAAAGCCGCGCTGACTAAGGTACTTAACGACCTTGCGCGTAAGACGGGCGTACTCAAAGAAAAGGACGATAACCTTCTCGGTGACGACTTTCGCGTAGGCTTAACGGCGGTGCTGTCCATTAAAATGCAGAACGTACAGTTCGAAGGTCAGACCAAGACCAAGCTCGGCAATCCTTTCGTTCGCCCTGCTATGGAAAACCTTATCACGCAAAAGTTAGGCGAGTGGCTGGAGAAGAACAACGCCGTACTCGAAATTATACTCAAAAAAGCAATGAGCGCAATGCGTGAGCGTGAGGCAGCGAGAAAGGGTAAGGAACAGGCGAGACTTAAAAACCAGGCGGATAACTTTAACCTCGTAGGCAAGCTTTCGTCCTGTTCAGGTAAAAAGCCAGAGCGTAACGAGCTGTATATCGTCGAGGGCGACTCGGCAGGCGGTACTTGTAAGCAAGCGCGCGACCGCAGTTTCCAAGCCATACTTCCTCTCAGAGGCAAACCGCTCAACGCCGAAAAGAAACGCATTGATCAAGTGCTTCAGAACGAAGAAATTCGCACGATAATCTCGGCTCTCGGTACGGGCATCTCCGAGGATTTTAATATAGATAACCTTAACTATCATAAAGTAGTAATACTTTCCGACGCAGATCAGGACGGCGGACATATAAGAGCAATACTGCTGACGTTCTTCTTCCGTTATATGAAAGAACTTATAACCAACGGACATTTATATATCGGTATGCCTCCTCTGTATAAAGTGGCGAAGAAAGACAAGGTAGAGTACGTATACAACGACGATCTTCTCGAAGACGCCAAATCACGCATGGGCAGAGGGTACACCGTCCAGCGCTACAAAGGTTTGGGTGAGATGAACGCCGAACAGCTTTGGGAAACGACTATGGATCCTGCCCGCAGAACGCTCATGCAGGTTACGCTTGAAAACCTGCGCGAAGCGGAAGAGCTCGTTACGACTTGGATGGGCGACTCAGTTGAGCTTCGCAAGCAGTATATTATCGATAACGCAAACTTCAATAAGATCGACGAGTTTGCAAAGAACGAACGATAAGGGGGGTAGGCGATGGCAGAAATCACGGAAAACAACGATAAAATTCTCATCAAAACCATGGAAGAGGTTATGTCCGAATCCATGTTGCCGTATTCTGAATACGTAATTCTCGACCGTGCGCTTCCACGCGTAGAGGACGGCTTGAAGCCCGTTCAGCGTCGCATACTCTATACGATGAACGAACTCGGTATACGGCCGGATACGCCCTACCGCAAATGCGCGAGAATAGTCGGCGATTGTTTAGGTAAATACCACCCTCACGGCGACAGTTCGGTATACGGTGCGCTCGTGCGTATGGCACAGCCGTTTAATATGAATTGCCCGCTCGTTGACGGACAGGGCAACTTTGGTTCAATAGACGGCGATGGGGCGGCGGCAATGCGTTATACTGAAGCGAGAATGGCGCCGTTAGCGCTCGAACTCCTGCGTGATCTTGACAAAGATACCGTGCGTTGGAGCTGTAACTTCGACGATACGCTCAAAGAACCCGACATACTTCCGGGTAGATTTCCCAATCTACTGGTCAACGGTTCGAGTGGCATAGCGGTCGGGCTTGCCACGAACATTCCTCCTCATAACCTTGCCGAAGCAATTGACGGCGTATGCGCTTATATCGACAGTCCGAGAATTAAGCTCAAAGATATGATGAAAATCATCAAAGGGCCGGACTTTCCTTCGGGTGGTTATATAGTCGGTGGAGAGGAGCTTGTCAAAGCGTATGAAACGGGTAAAGGTAAAATCATTCTCCGCGCCAAAATGCATATAGAGGAGGATGCGAATAAAAAGCTTATCGTCATCGACGAATTGCCTTATCAGGTGAATAAGTCTGCGCTTCTTGAATCCATACTTAAACTCAAAGAGGACAAAAAAGGTCCGCTTCTCTTTATACAGGACATAACCGACGAGTCGGACAGAAACGGAATGCGCGCGGTTATTAAAGTTAAAAAGGACGGCAACGTAAAAGCCATACTCGAAATGCTGTATAAAGGAACTAACCTTTCCACTAGCTTCGGTATAAATATGGTAGCGATAGCCGGCGGAAAGCCTCAACAAATGGGACTTCTTGATATTATCGCATATTACGTGGACTACCAGCGCGACGTAATAGTACGCAGAACCAAGTTCGACCTTGAAGCGGCAAAGAAACGCCTGCATATCCTCGAAGGACTTATTATTGCGGTTA
>JAFTMM010000141.1 GCA_017452405.1 Clostridia bacterium
CAAGAGGCGGTGGGATTGTATTTTTTTATTTACAATCCCTCAGTCAGCTTCGCTGACAGCTCCCTTTTCACACGGGAGCCTGCAAATTCACTAGCAATGATAGTAATTCAAGACTTTTCAAATGAAATATATTATAATGATATAGAACAATCAGTTTCAAAGTTGTCACACTATTACCCTTTGAAAAGTTTGCGACACTGAAAAACACCTACTGTAACAGCAGTAGGTGTTTTGACTTTGTAATCTTTACTTTATACATAATATTTCATTTGCGTCCAAATCTAATACAGCACATAAATTAGCAAAAGTTTCAAGAGAAGGCATTTTATTTTGATATAAGTACTGTCCTATTGCCTGTTGACAAACTCCAATTCTTCTTGCAAGTTCTGCTTGTGATAATTGCGATTGTTTAATCGCTTCAATAATATTTTCTCTAATATTATCTATTTTAATCATAGTCAAGCTCCTTTAAATAAATTATACTACTATTGTTAGTAAAAAACTTGACTTACTAGCATTGCTAGTGGTATTATTTATATGTTAATACTAAATTAATCACACTATTACCCTTCGAAAAGTTTGCGACACTGAAAAACACCTACTGTAACAGCAGTAGGTGTTTTGATTTTGAGAATAATATATACCTGCCCTCCATACATTCTCTTTAACAAGGGGAAGTAGCAGATGCGAGAAGATTTTTGATATAAGTGGCGCGAAAATCGTACGCCGTAGGCGCACGACCGCGCAGTCTGCCTCACGGCGACAAGCGGATTTTCGTGACAATTATGCAAAAAGAACTCGCAGATGCGGTGCATTTCTGGCGCACCCAAAGGGAGCGTTAGCGGTGCGCAAGAAAAAGGGTTTAAGGTATGACGTTTATTATCTTCCCAGCCTTATATATAATCTTCTTCGCGCTTTCAATTCCGAGAAGGGCGAGAGCGGCGGAGGAAGCGGTTGCTTCGTCTGCGTCTGGCGCAATCAAGACGGTTCCTTTGAGCTTGCCGAGGAGCTGAACGGGAACTTCGACTTCGGCTTTAACGAGTTTTTTCTCGTCGCAAACGGGGTAACTTTCCTGAACGACGTAGGAAGTATTGCCGGTCGCTTCCCACAGTTCTTCAGCGAAGTGAGGCGTGATGGGCGTCATAAGCTTGATAAGCGTTTGAGTTGCGGAAAAGAGCGCGGAGTCTGCCGTATCGTACTTATACATATTGTTGGTAAGCTCCATAAGTCTTGCAACGGCGGTATTGAAGGAGAAGTTTTCGATATCCTGCGAGCAAGCCTTAACGGCGTAGTTCACGTCATATTCGAGTTCGGCAACTTTCTTAGCGTCAGCAGGCGCAACGTCCTTGCCCTCGCAGGCTTTCATTACTATTCTCTCCACTCTGTCAAGGTACTTGGCTATTGCCGAAATGCCGTCTTTACTGAACGGACCGCCCTCGGTGTAAGAGAACGCGAAGCAGAGGTACATTTTGAATACGTCGGAGCCGTAAACCAAAACGTAATCGTCGGGGTTGATTATGTTGCCTCTCGACTTACTCATACGCTTGCCGTCGGGACCGAGAATAACGCCCTGATGAACGAGCTTTTTGAAAGGCTCGTCAAAGTGCAGGTAGCCCATATCACGGAGCGCTTTGGTAATAAATCTTGCATACAAAAGGTGCATACAAGCATGCTCTGCGCCACCGACGTAGGTATCTACGGGTAGAATTTTGTCCGTCCATTCGGTGTCGAACGCCTTGTCTTCAAGTTTAGCGTTGGGATAGCGGAGATAGTACCAGCTCGAACATACGAAGGTGTCGAGGGTATCGGGATCGCGCTTGGCGTCCGCTCCACAGGTCGGGCATTTAACGTTTATATAACTTTCCTTAGTCGAAAGCGGGCTCTTTCCGCTGGGGTTGAAGTCCACGTCGTAAGGAAGCTCAACGGGAAGATCCTTTTCGGGAACGGGAACTACACCGCAGTGAGGGCAATGAATAATGGGTATCGGCGCGCCCCAATAACGCTGGCGAGAAACCGACCAGTCGCGGAGACGGTAGGTTATCTTTTGTCCGCCCTTGCCTATCTCGGAAAGTTTTTTAAGTATGGCTTTCTTAGCATCCGCCGTCTTTAAGCCGTCTGCAAAACCAGAATTTACGGCTACGCCGTACGCGCAGTAAGGCAGGTCGTCGGGCGCGCCGTCCGCGCTCTTAACCACTCTTTCAATAGGAAGATTGAACTTGGTTGCAAACTCGAAGTCACGCGTATCGTGCGCAGGTACTGCCATAACCGCGCCCGTTCCGTAAGTCGCAAGCACGTAGTCGGCTACCCACACGGGAACTTCTCTGCCGTTTATGGGGTTGATAGCGTACGCGCCCGTGAACACGCCCGTCTTTTCCTTAACGGTGGACGTTCTGTCTATTTCGGACTGCATAGCCGCTTGTTTCTTATATTCTTCAACGGCGTCCTTTTGCTCAGGCGTGGTAATCTCGTTTACGAGAGGATGTTCGGGAGCAAGTACGACGTACGAACAGCCGAAGAGCGTATCCGCGCGCGTGGTAAACACTTTGAACGAACCGCCCTTAGCAAGCTCGAACTCAATCTCACCGCCGGCAGACTTACCGATCCAATTGCGTTGCATAAGCTTAGTTTTTTCCGGCCAATCGATCTTGTCAAGGTCGTTTAAGAGCTGTTCGGCGTAGTTCGTAATTTTAAAGAACCACTGGCGCATTTCCTTGCGCTCTACGATACTATGGCAACGCTCGCAAGCGCCGTCCACCACCTGTTCGTTAGCAATAACGGTGTTGCAGGACGGACACCAATTGACGGGCGCAAGTTTTTCCTCGGCAAGACCGTGCTTGTAGAGCTGGAGGAAAAGCCATTGCGTCCACTTGTAATAGTCGGGTTCGGAAGTCTTGATCTCGTAATCCCAATCGAAGGACGCGCCCATGTTGCGGTGCTGTCTTTCCATAGTCTCGATATTCTTTTTGGTGGAGTCCATTGGATGTATTCCAGTCTTGATTGAGTAGTTTTCCTCAGTCAGACCGAACGCGTCGAAGCCCATGGGCTGGAACACTTCGTAGCCCTTCATACGGAGCAGTCTGGCGTAAACGTCGGTAAGACCGAAGTTGTACCAATGTCCAAGGTGGAGGTTTGCGCCCGACGGGTACGAGAACATTTCGAGAACGTATTTTTTCTTGTCTACGTTCTTTTTATTGAAGGAATCGACTTTCGCCTCCTCCCACCTTTTTTTCCATTTTTCTTCAATCTTTAAATAATCCATATCAATGCACCTGAGTAA
>JAFTMM010000142.1 GCA_017452405.1 Clostridia bacterium
ACCATAGTATTCAAGTACGGTCTTTCTCAGCTCGGCGGATTCTGGCAGATTTATGAAATCATACCCGGATTTATCCTCGCTACTGCCGTACTGTTCATCGTAAGTATTCTCACAAATAAGTACGTACCGAGCGAAGATAAACTTGCAATGAATGGCGAGTTTGACGAAATGCTCCGCAGACTTAAAGGTAAGGATATTGACAGCGGTAATGCAACCGAAGAAACTGTTACGGCAAACGAAGAATAATGACTGAAATATTAAAACTCAATATTGACACCGCTATCGGCAGAGAAAAAGCCGACGTGGTCATTAAGAACGCAAACGTAGTGGACGTTTTCAACGGATGCATAGTGAACGGCGACGTTGCGATAAAGGGCGATACAATCGTCGGCGTGGGCGAATATAGCGGTCTCGTCGAGATTGACGGCAAGGGCAAGTACGTCATGCCGACGTTCTACGACGCGCACTTGCATTTTGAATCGGTTATGGTTCGTCCGAGCGAGTATCTTAAGCGCGCAATCCCGAAAGGCGTAACGGCGTTTAACGCCGATCCTCACGAGATTGCAAACGTACTCGGAGAAAAGGGCGTTAAATTCATGATCGACGACGTGAAAGGCATACCTGCCGACGTGCATTTTATGATGCCGTCCTGCGTTCCCAGCGCGCCCGAAGACCATGCGGGTTGCGTTCTCGGCGCAAAAGAAGTGCGCGAAATCGCAGATAAGTATGATCTTTTCGGTCTTGGTGAAATGATGAATTTCCCCGGCGTTCTCGGCGCCGATCCCGACGTTCTGGGCAAGCTTACTGCGCTCGATATAGTGGACGGACACGCACCCGGCGTTTCAGGCAACGCGCTCAACGCCTATCTTTGTGGCGGAATATTGACCGACCACGAATGTGAAAGCGAGGGCGAAGCTCTCGAAAAAGTTAGTAAGGGTATGTACGTGCTTCTTCGTGAAGGCAGTCAGACCAAGAACCTCAAAACGCTGATTAAAGCGGTTAATAAAACCAATCTGCGCCGTTTTCTGTTCTGCACTGACGATCGCAATATCGAGGATTTAACGAGTCAGGGTACGGTAGGTAACTGTATTCGTCTTGCCGTAGAAAGCGGAATGGACGCTCTCGACGCCATTACGATAGCGACCTTGAACGCTTATGAAGCGTACGGCATGAAAAAGCACGGCGCAATAGCTCCGGGCTATAAGGCGAACCTCCTCGTGTCGAGCGACCTTACGGCGCAAAACGTGGAAAAGGTATTCTATCACGGCGCGCTCATAGCCGAAACCGGCAAACCGCTGTTTGACGTAACACCCGCAACGACGGAAGGCGTAATCGGTACGGTCAATATTAAGCCCGTTTCTGCAAAGGACCTTGACTTTGAGTTTAAGCGCGGAATGACGGTTATGCGTGTGTTTCCGAATACCGTAGTAACCGAAGCGATAAAGGCGGAAAGTAAAGAGGACTTGAACCTTATGTGCTGTATCGAGCGCCACAACGCAAGCGGAGCGATAGGGCATTGCTACGTAGACGGATTCCGTCTTAAAGGCGGAGCAATAGCGCAAACGGTAGGGCACGACGCGCATAATATTACAGTCCTCGGTGATAATACCGAAGATATGGCGCTGGCAGTCAGCAGTCTGGGCACGGACGGCGGACTCGTCTTGGTCAAAAACGGCAAAGTAATCGGTAAACTCCCGCTGGAAATCGCAGGTCTTATGACGGCTAGCACCGCCGAAGAAGCCTTAAAAACGCGCGCAAAGCTCACCGTTGCCCTCGACGAAATGGACTACAACAAAGAAATCGAGCCCTTCATGCTCCTTTCATTCCTCACGCTTATAGTAATACCCGACGTTAAGCTCAATCATAAAGGATTGTTCAGCGTAAGTAAGTGGGATTATGAATATTTAGGGTAAGGGAATGGGTAGGAAGATAATAGAATTTTATAAATAAAAAACGCTACGTTACCGTTATAGTCATAGGAATTTTTACGGTAAACCGCAGGGTTTCAAATTAACAAGTTAAGGCGTGGTGTGAAAGCCACGCTTTTTCTCGTATTCGTATTATACTTATTCAAGGTTTATTAAATAACATATTTTCAGTCTTTTATTCCGTAAGTTATATTATATTGTTCCAAAACATCTTGACATTGTTCCGTAAAATGAGTATAATATTCCATACAAGGAGTGATTATAATGAACGCAAAACAAGCAGCTGAAAAGTGGAATATTTCCGATAGACGTGTTAGAACGCTATGTATTAACGGTCAAATTGAAGGCGCTTACCGCGAAGGTAAAATTTGGTATATACCCGATGGCACGGATAAACCAAAAGACGGCAGAATAAAAGCCAAAGAAAGTTTAACTGCGCTTATTGAAAAGAAAAAAGCCGAGCTTGATTCTCGCCGTCCACTTACCGAAGGTGAAGTTCAAAGGCTTTACGAAGACTTTATGATTGAGTACACGTATAACTCAAACGCTATTGAAGGAAATACCCTTACACTTCGTGAAACGGATATGGTACTTCGTGGGCTTACCATTGACCAAAAACCACTTAAAGACCATATGGAAGCCGTTGGTCATAAAGACGCTTTCTATTTTGTCGCCCAACTTGTAAAAGAAAAAGCAGAACTTACCGAATACGTTATCAAGCAAATTCACGCACTCGTTCTTGCGGATAAGCCTATGGATAAAGGCACGTATAGAAAAGTTCCGGTTAGAATTTTAGGTGCTAATCACCAGCCCGCTCAACCTTATCTTATAGAGCCTAAAATGAACGAGCTTTTACTTGAATATAAAAACGACAATAGAAATATCGCCGAAAAACTTGCTCTTTTCCATATCAATTTTGAAGGAATTCACCCTTTTATCGACGGAAACGGCAGAACGGGAAGATTACTTGTAAACTTAGAACTTATGAAAGCTGGTTATCCGCCCATTGATATCAAGTTTGCCGATAGAAAAAGATACTACGACGCATTTGACGCTTACCACGTTAAAAAAAATTTGTCGGCAATGACAAAACTTTTTGCCGAATATCTTAACGCAAGACTTGATGAATATCTAAAAATCTTAGGATGCTAAAAAGTTTCCTTTCCTCGACATACTTTGAGTTATATTTCGCCGTAGCGGTTTTCACTTTATGGTTCGTTTATAAAACTTTAGATTTTATCTTTAATTAGCGCCATACTGCGTTTTAATTTTTGTGCGTTAACGCAACCGATTTCAATTGCTACGCTATCTTCGTTTAGTACGGTTTTTGCAGTATCAATAACGTCCAAAAGGGTTACGCTCTCGAATTTTCGCTTTTCGGATTTAATGTCAAAAATAATTCCTAAATTAGTAAGCGAGTATTCGCATTCTTCAACAAGAGCACGATTGTCGTCGTATAAAAAATTGAGATTGGTAGTATGGAACGGTTTTGACAGCTTAAGATTGTCTTCGGTTACGTGCTTCTCTCGGTTGCCGATAATGGATATAAGTTCAACAAGAGAGGGTAGAATATTTTCGGTATCTTCTACTTCGTAATAAATATTAAGCAAGCCTTTTTCTCCCAAATACCAAATTTCGGTGTCAACGCTGTACGTATAACCTTTTTGCTCTCTGAGTGAGTATTGAACGGGCGACTCCAAACCTTCAAACAGTATGCTTTTTAACATAACGAGTCGCTCGTACGAGACGTCGCGTTTATTAAAAACGAAAGTCACGCTAACGTAATTATAGTCATGCGTTTTTATCGAAACTTTTTCATATTTGGTAGCGGAATGTTTGATTTCTCGAACGTGATCTTCAAAGCCGTCCAAAACGTCAATAAGCGGTGCATAATCCGCTTCGTTAAAATTGCCGGCTATTATAAAATATCTTTTTCCTCCAAGTACTTTTTTGCGCGCCTCCAAAGCCTTTTTGAGTGTAAATCTGGACACCGATGTTTTTGTACCAAGATTGCTTTTTGTAGACAGCGCGTTAAGGTATTTATTTTTTAATTTCGTAACGTATGAGGAGCTTGGATTATAAGTTTCCGCAATGATAACCTGTTTTTCGAAAGCGAGCATATTCTTATCCCACTCGGCTGTAAGCATGCCCGAAACAAGCTGAACTGCAACGGGCAGTTTTTCGGGCAAGCACCTAAAATTCACTTCCAAATGCGAGTCACACGTGGACGCGTTTATGGTAATACCATGACGCGCCGTCTCTTTATAGAACTCTTCCTGCGACAACTCTCCGCACGCCCGAAAGAGCATATGCTCAACGAGATGCGCCAACCCCGAGTTTGGATTGTCGCAAGCATTCGAGCCTCCCATAAAGATTATGGACGCATACACCGAGTGCGAGTGTTCGTTTTTGTACTTAATAATTTCTGTTTTCATCAATCCATTATCCGATTAATATTATTTAAGTTAATTATACAACGCTGCATGCGCTTGTCAATACGTTTTTTACTTGCTTTTTTTCGCGCATAGTGATAAAATACGAGGGTAAAACATTTTTTAATAAAGGACATACTAAAAGCATGAAAACCGACGCTATTATCATTATGGACGGTTTCGGCGCAAGAACCGAAACACAGGGTAATGCGGTAATCTCCGCAGGCACGCCCAATCTTGACCGCCTTATGGCTAAGTATCCGCATACGCTTATAGAGGCGAGCGGTCTTGCCGTTGGTCTTCCCGCAGGACAGATGGGAAACAGCGAGGTAGGACACCTTAACATCGGCGCAGGCAGAGTGGTATACCAGGATATCACCGCTATCGATAAGGCTATCTCGGACGGCGACTTCTTCGCTAACACCGAATTCCTTGCCGCTATGAATAACTGTAAGGAAAAGGGAAGCACGCTCCACCTCGTAGGACTGCTTTCCAACGGCGGTGTGCATTCCATGAACACGCACCTCTACGCACTCCTTGAAATGGCTAAGCGCGAGGGACTTGACAAAGTCTACGTTCACTGCCTTATGGATGGCAGAGACGTTCCTCCCACTTCGGGCGGAGACTTTATTGCACAGCTTGAAGCAAAGATTAAGGAAATCGGCGTGGGCAAAATAGTAACGGTTATAGGCAGATATTACTATATGGATAGAGATAACCGCTGGGAGCGCGTTAAGGAAGGCTACGACATGATGTACGCAGGCGTAGGCGCGCACTACGCTACCGCAGGCGAAGTAACAGCTTCCTCGTACGCAGAGGGCGTAACCGACGAGTTCATCCGCGCGTCCGTTGTGGGCGACTACGCCGGCGTTAAGGACGGAGACTCGGTTATCTTCTTCAACTTCCGCTCCGACCGTGCTAGAGAGATCACGCGCGCAGTAGTTTACCCCGACTTCGACAAGTTCGAAAGGGCAGGCGGTTACAAGAACGTGTTCTACGTTTGCATGACGCAGTACGACGTTACTATCGAGAATGTAGTAATCGCATTCCCGCCCCGCAAGCTCGTCAATACCCTCGGCGAATACCTCGCTAATATCGGCAAAACGCAGGTGCGTACCGCAGAAACCGAGAAGTACGCGCACGTTACCTTCTTCTTTAACGGCGGTGTAGAGGAGCCCAACGAGAACGAAACCCGTATCCTCGTGCCCTCTCCGAAGGTAGCAACCTACGACCTTCAGCCCGAAATGTCCGCGCCCGAAGTTTGCGAAAAGGCGCTTAGCGTAGTAGGCAACACGGACGTGCTTATCATGAACTACGCCAACTGCGACATGGTAGGACACACCGGCGTATTCGAGGCGGCGGCTAAGGCAGTCAAGACCGTTGACGAGTGCGTAGGCAAGGTAGTAGACGCGGTCGTAGCAACCGGCGGTACCGCCCTCGTGTTCGCCGACCACGGCAACGCAGAGCAAATGTCCTTCGCCGACGGCAGTCCCTGCACCAGCCACACCACCAACCTCGTGCCCTTTATCGTTTGCGGTGACAAGTACGTCGGTGCAAGCCTTATGGACGGTGGCGCGCTGTGCGACGTAGCACCCACGCTCCTTGAAGCAATGGAAGTACCTCAACCCGTCGAAATGACCGGCAAAAGCCTTATAAAGAAGTAATTCTTCATTCCGAGCTTGTCGAGGGCATCTTCTATGGCTTCTCCTTGAGGAGAAGCTGTCACGAAGTGACTGATGAGGTGGAATAAATCTTCCTCGTCATCCCGAGCTTATCTAGGGCATCTTCTATAGGCTTCTCCTTGAGGAGAAGCTGTCACGAAGTGACTGATGAGGTGGAATAAAATCGTCTTCCTCGTCATCCTGAGCATAAGTCGAAGGATCTGAACTTCCTTCCGTCATTCTAGACGGAGCGGTAGTGACCGATAGAACTTCTAACCACAAAACATAACGGCGAACGCTTTTTCATAAAAGCGTTCGCCCTATGCTCTCTTAGTTAAATGGATATAACAGCCCCCTCCTAAGGGGCCGTTGTGGGTTCGATTCCCGCAGGGAGTACCACACAAAAAAGAGCCTTACGGCTCTTTTTTGTGTGTTGGCGCGAATCATCTTGCGAACGCCATTC
>JAFTMM010000143.1 GCA_017452405.1 Clostridia bacterium
ATTTATTATATCTATTTTATTCAATAAAGTCAATACCTATTCATAATTTTCAGTCAAAAAATAGCTCACTTTAATTTAGTAGCAATATTGTACGCGACGGATTTGTCCGTAACTCTGTTTCCCGCAGCTATTACGATACAGTTATCGGGCAATCTATGCTCGCCTATCGTGCGATCAAGCGTTATTTGGTAAGCTGACGCCTGTACGGATGGTGGCGCGGCGGAAATCTCGTCAAGAAACAAAATATTGACGACGTCGGCGCTGTCGTTCATCTGAAAAATATGCGGTTTAAGCCACACGGCGAGTGTTTTATCCTCGTTTGCAATAGGTATTCCGCGAAGATCTACGGGATTAAAAAGTAGTAAACGCACGTCGGTAACGACTACGGTCTTGCCCGTGCCTTCCTCTATGAGCTTAGCTACCTGCCGTACGCCCTGAGATTTTCCTACGCCGGGCGCGCCCCATAACATAACGGACGGAAAACGCTTTAAATCCTTGCCTTTTTTAATCATGGAAATATACGCAACGGATAAGTATCCTTTCATTTCCTCTACCGTCATTTCCGTACTGTCGTTACGCAATTCTATCATACCAACCTCCGCTTTCTTTTTTATATGATTATACTTTATATTTCGGAGTAAGTAAACGCCCTATTGTCCAAACTTCGGGACAACAGGGCGTGATTTATCGATAAATGTCTTGCGCTTCGTATCTGCAATCAAATAAATCTATTAACTCGTTTAAGTTATATGGAAATGAATTTGATCCGTAGTAGCTAATTTTCTCACCGCAAGTCCATTCAACGATTAACTCCCAATTATAGCCGTCCAGACATCCCCAACCATAATAGCTTTCTCTCCATTCCCCAAGATGCAAATCGTATAAACTGCTTAAAAAATCTTCTTTAGAAACGATTAGCGTTTCCGAATTTCTTTCATTTACTATTTTTTGTATGCTGTTTTCAAGTATTCTTATTGATATATTTTTACAGAACATAAACCATGCATCATTTATTTTTAAGGTAATGGTTTTTATTTTGTCTAAACTTTCGTTAAATTGATTTTCTATTTGCTCCAAATCGTCGGGAACGTATTCAAATCCTTTTTCTGCTAAGGCACGTTTCGTTTCAATCAAATATTCACGATAAAATTTAAGTTGCCTTGCCTTACGCAATTTGAATCTCCATTTATAGTAATATTTTGGATGTTCCATAGTATCCTTGAGCCCGTCAATAGAGCTTTTTATATCTATTATAGTTTTTAATAGTTGCTCTACCGTCATTTTATTTAATTTCTTGCGCACGGAACGCATATTCATATTAAAGCCACCTCTTTTGTCTTTTAGTATATTGCTCTTACGGAATCGAGATAATCTTTGATACGGTCAACGACGTGGCTCGGTCCTTTTACTTTCAACAAGTTGCCGAAGGAACAGCACCACGCCATAAAGGTCGGACTTACTTGCACGTTTGCCGTAAAGGCTATCTTGCCGTCCGTAGTTTCTTGCAAGGAAACCGTCTTGCCGAACTTATCGCAGATTACGTCTATGAGTTCCCTTTCCGCTTCGAGTTCTACCGCACATTCCTCACCGCCGTACATTCCGAACAGCTGACGCTTATGCTCGGCAAGGTCAAAGCTCTCCGCTTCTTTGCTCGGCGTTATATCGTCGTCAAGCATGCGTACCTTATCCATTCTGTCTACTCTGTACTGCACTACCGTTCCGTGCTTGTCGTCGTAACAAAATAAATAATAATTATCGTTGGAAAACACCGTCGCCATGGGATTTACCACGTAATACTTGCGCACCTCGGGATTATCCTTGTCCATTCGGTACGCGCGGTTAAAGCGTAAGTCGTAGTCGAAATAATTAAACCCGATTTTCTTTTTACTCACGATGGCGTTTGAAATTTCGCTTACGGAATAGTAAATGCTTTCGTTCATGCTCTTAACGGTGCTGAACTGCACTACGTTCTGTTTCAGTACCTCACCGCGCTGACTACCTGCCAGCTTGCCCACCTTATCCACTAGCTCCTCGGTTTTCCTCTCGGTAATAAAACTTGCCGCTTGCACCGCATCCATAATTATAAGGACTTCGGGAACGGAGAAACTGCGATCCTCCACGTAATATTGATTGCTCGTGGAACGCAAGCAAAAGATTTCGTAGCCGAAATTATTCAATAATGCAACGTCGCTGTATAACGTTTTGCGGTCGCATTGTATTCCACTCGTTGCAAGCTTTGCGCGAAGTTCTTCCGTTCCTATCGGATGATCTTCGTCACTTTCCTGATTAAGTATCTCCCACAATCTCAATAAACGAATACGTTTTATGTTTTCGTTCGTCATCGCACTTACTCCTTAACTAACTAATTTTCCATATTATAGCATACAAAGCGCAGTTTGTAAACGGCAAGGTGGGTAATTTTCACCCCACCACCTTTATTTTTATAGCTGTTATAGCGAAAAAACGCCCCAAAGCGGAGCGTTTCTCATTCATAAAGTTTAAATTTACTCAAAAACCTTAAGTTTCATCCTTGCTTAACACCTTTTTTTGCCAAGACTTTTTTCCGCATTTCGGACAACGCATATATCTGGTTCTGTTAACGTGCATAGCCCACAATACGTTTTTGTATTTTGGAATATATCTATGTCCACACTTTGCGCATTTATAGTATCCTGCTACCTGCTCAATTCGTATTGCCCAAATTATCCCAATCGCAAACGGAATGAATCCTACGACAATAACGACTATTCTCAACCAAGTTTCCATTTGCACAAACGAGGCAAGTATTACACAGGATAAAAGAATTACCGATACAATCATACCTATAAAAATCTCCGAGCGCAGGAGTCTTTTATCTGCTTGTTCTTTTTCTTTTATAACTTCCAGTAAGTTTTGCTCTAATTTTTCACTGTAATTATTTATATCAACTGCCTCACCGCACAATAATTCGTTTACGGTAATTTTTAAAATATTGCACAAGCTGATCATAATAGCGGAATCGGGCATAGCTTTTCCCGTTTCCCATTTCGATACGGCTCTATCTGTGACGTGCAGTTTTTCTGCCAACTGCACTTGCGTTAAGTTTGCCTTTTTTCTTTGTTCTGCAATAAATCTTCCAATCTTCTCTTGATCCATACCGTTACTCCTTTCGCTATTAGTATAGTTTCTACGAATAAAAAAGTCAACACTCCTTTGGTAGAATACACGGAACTCAACCAAAGGTAGAGAATAACGTTTACTGTTGCAAACCGCGAAGAACTTGAAAGCATGTAAATTTCTAAATATTCGTTTAAAAAAGCGGTAGTTTTTATTCCTACCGCTCATTCATATCGTTTACTTCTTCTTGTTTTATAAGACTCTTTTAACCTATCTATTGCCATTTCAGGGCTCATCGTGTGATACATTAAATATACTGCTCTCATTGTTTCGGCGGGCGCTTGTTTGTAAATTTCTTTACTTGTTTCACCCGTATAATAATGCCAATATCTATAAACGTATCCTGCCCAATAAAGTCTTTCATTGTCGTAAACGTTATCACTCTTTATAGGTTTATCTTCTTCAGCTACCCTTGAAATGATATACCCTTGACCAGCCCATTGCATATGATTAAATTTTTTGTCCAGGTCGGTAGCAGTATCCGACTTCATAAATTTTTCTATGAAGTCTTTACTGTCGTATCCTTCCTTAGCCGACCATTCAAATAACATTCCTTGCATATCACATATATTGAGTTCTATTGAATCTAACATATTATTCACCTCTCAATATTTCGTCAAAATATTTTCCTATTCTTCTATACTCCCTTTCAATTTCTTTTGCAAGCGTATTACTCTCTACTCTGCGTTCAACGCTCTTTTGCTGAAGAATTTTCAGCTCCAAACCCGGGATTTCATTTTCTCTTATAATAGATATTTTATCGCAGGCTTTTTGAGTAATTGCCACGTACTGTTTTCCCAAATCTAACGCAGACAAACATCTCAACAGCACCTCATCCGTAATATCGCCCTTAAAAAATCTATTCAATTCAGTATATAAACGGTCGTTAGCAATATATCCTATGGCTACGTCA
>JAFTMM010000144.1 GCA_017452405.1 Clostridia bacterium
GATCCAGGTGTTCCGCTCGCGCCTTTAAGCGATTCAAGCCATTCGCTTTCACTGCCCTCAAAGCCGTTCTCTACTGCTATTTCGTATGCCGTTTTTCCTGCTGATCCAGGTGTTCCGCTCGCGCCTTTAAGCGATTCAAGCCATTCGCTTTCACTGCCCTCAAAGCCGTTCTCTACTGCTATTTCGTATGCCGTTTTTCCTGCTGATCCAGGTGTTCCGATCGCGCCTTTAAGCGATTCAAGCCACTCACTTTCACTGCCCTCAAAGCCGTTCTCTACTGCTATTTCATATGCCGTTTTTCCTGCTGGTCCAGTTGGTCCCACTACAGGCTCAGAACATGCAACGAGGCTGATTGTCATAACCATAACCAATATTAACATAATAATGACGGTTAATATCCTTTTCATTTAATTTTATCCTCCAAATTATTACTATTGATAGTTTAGACTTATTAATAATTTTTGTCAAGTATTTAGTTTAAAAAAGTATTTTTTAGTAGTTTTGTTTAAAAATTGTCGTTTAATGCGTAAATAATGATTAAAAACGACTTTGGCATGTTTTATTCAGGTTATATATGCCACTTTTGCATATTACGTAGGGTTAAACATAGGATATAAAACGGAAGCCCCGTGACTCATTTTAGAAAATGTTGAAGACGCTGTTAAATATAGTGTATAAAACGGAAGCCCCGTGACATCACGAGGCTTTGTTTGCGTTATTTGTTTTGTTTGCGTTATTAAAGATACTTACAGCGAAGTGAACTCGGAGAGCGTGCTTGAAAATTCCAGCATTGCGACTTGGTAAGGACGGTCGGTGAGAAGGTCCACGCCTGCGTCCTTAAGGATTTCGTAGGGGGATTTGCGACCGCCTGCAGAGAGGAACTTTTCAAAGTATCTGCGCTTGGCAGGTTCGCCCTCGCCGAGTATGGCGTTAGCAAGCGTTACCGCCGCCGTAAGACCGGTTGCGTACTTATAAACGTAGAAGGCGTTATAGAAATGAGGTATTCTCGCCCACTCGTAGCGGATCTGTTTGTCGTGCGTCACACCGCTACCGTAATACTTCTTATTGAGCTTGAGATACGCCTTGCTCAGAGTTTCCACGGTGAGAGGAACGCCCTTCTTTTCGCTCTTATGCGCAAACTGCTCGAACTCTGCGAACATGGTTTGGCGGAAAAGCGTGGTGCGGAACATATCGAGGTAGTACGACAGCAGGTATTTCTTGACGTTTTTATCCTTAGTCGTGGCGATAAGGTGTTTTAAGAGCAGGACTTCGTTGGTCGTGCTTGCCACTTCGGCAACGAAGATACTATAACCTGCTTTGTTGTAGCACAGCGCGTTGTCAGCGTACTGCGAATGCATGGCGTGACCGAGTTCGTGCGCTATGGTGAAGACGTCGTGAGTCGTGCCTGCGTAGTTGAGAAGCACGTACGGACCGCTTCCGTATGCGCCCCAGCTGTACGCTCCGCCACGCTTACCCTCGTTTTCCATAACGTCGATACGGCGTTCTTTCTTCATTCTGTTTAACGCTTCCACGTAGTCGGAACCGAGCACACCGAGCGCGTCGGTAACGATCTTGAACGCGTTTTCGTAATCCGTGCCCAGATCTGCGCCGGGAACGAGAGGAACGTACATATCGTACATATGCAGGTCGCCTAAAACGAGTCTGCGGTAGTCCACGTACTCGTGGAGAGTGGGAAGCGCGTCATTCACCGCTTCAATGAGTTTGTCGTACACTCCACTCGGAACGTCGTCCGCCTCCATTGACGCGGACATTGCATCGTCGTATCCACGAAGCGAAGTGATAATATTATTCTTCTTAACGCTGTTTGCGTAGCAAGTCGCTATGGTGTTTATGCGCTCTTCGTAAAGCGCGTAATAGGTCTTGAACGCTTTCTTGCGAACTGCGCCGTCTTGATTTTGGAGCATACGCGCGTACGTACCGTGGGTGAGCGGAATACGTTCGTCGCCTACTTTAACGAGTGGGTGCGGAAGGTCTACGTTATCTATCTTCGAGAAGATGTCACGGAAAGAACCGGTTACTTCGCTCATGCGCGCAAGGATATACTCTTCCTTTTCGCCGAGGACGTGGGGTTTGCTTTTCTTCACTCTTTCAAGCATATAGTTATAGTCCGCAAACGAGTCGTGGTCTATCATAAAGTCGAGCTGTTCGTCAGTTAGCGTCGTCAGTTCGGGATCAATATACGAGCAGGCGGCGGAAAAGGACGCAGAGATCGTGTTCGCGCGCTGTGCAAGGGCAACGGCTTCGGCGTTTGCGCCGTCAACGTGCATGCACATATTGGCGTAAACGTATAGCTTTTCTACGGCTAAGCCCACTTCGTCGGTGAGTCTGAAAAGACGGAGCGCCATCTCCGGATTAACGAGCTTACCCTTGTATTTGGCTATCTCGCTAATGCGGTGGTTGGTCTGCGCAAACGTCTTTTCCCACTCCAACTTATCGCGGAAAATATGCGACATATCCCAAGTGTATTCAATTCTCGCTTCGCTACGCTTCATATTTATCTCCTTTTTGGCAATATGCTTTCAGGGAAAACCCTTTTTACAAAAAGAGGTTATCCCCGATCCCCTTTCCTAAAAATTCAAAAAACAATTACTGTATTTGCTACTATCTATCCTCAGTATAATTTAACAGCAAATTATTTATAAGTTTTTTAAAAAGGGTTCGGGAAAAGCTTTTTTCCAAAAAAGTTTTTCCCGAAGAATTTAACAATATCAATTTTTAAGTGAGTGCAACGGCGCGGGGATAATGCCTCCACGGTGGATAAATTCACTGCTGTCCACGTCGCTTACGCTGATTACGGGCGCAGAGCCGAGCAGACCGCCGAAGCTTACTTCGTCGCCTACGTCCAGACCGGGTACGGGAATTACGCGTACTGCGGTCGTCTTGTTGTTTACTACGCCGATTGCGCATTCGTCGGCAATTATGCCCGAAATGGTCTCTGCGGTAGTATGCCCGGGAACGGCAATCATATCCAGACCGACCGAGCAAACGGCGGTCATTGCTTCGAGCTTGGAAAGGGAGAGCTTGCCTGCGCGAACGGCGTTAATCATACCTGCGTCCTCGCTAACGGGGATAAACGCGCCCGAAAGTCCGCCGACCATGCCCGACGCCATTACTCCGCCTTTCTTAACTGCGTCGTTAAGGAGCGCAAGCGCTGCAGTCGTGCCGTGACCGCCCACCGAGGACAAGCCCATAACTTCGAGGATTTCAGCTACGCTGTCGCCGATTGCAGGAGTAGGCGCAAGCGAAAGATCGACTATGCCGAACTTTGCGCCGAGAAGCTTAGCTGCTTTCTCGCCCACGAGCTGTCCTGCGCGCGTTATTTTAAACGCGGTTTTCTTTATTACGTCCGCTACCGTCGTGAGGTCAGCGCCTTTGCATTTCTTTAATGCGGCGGCTACTACGCCCGGACCGGATACGCCGACGTTAATCGTCGCTTCGCCCTCGCCCAAACCTGTGAACGCGCCTGCCATGAACGGATTATCTTCTACGGCGTTAGCGAACACCACGAACTTCGCGCAACCGATCGCGCGATCGTCTGCCGTACGCTCCGCGAGCTGTTTTACTATTCTTCCCATAAGCGCAACGGCGTCCATGTTGATACCGCTACGGGTGGACGCTACGCATACCGACGAGCAGACTTTCTTGGTTGAGCCGATTGCTTCGGGTATGGTTTCGAGGAAGTCGCGCTCAAAGTTCGTCATGGACTTATGCACGAGAGCGGAATAACCGCCGAGGAAGTCTATTCCGATCTCCTCCGCCGCCTTATCGAGGACTTTCGCCAGACCGACGTAGTTACCGCTCGGCGCGCCGACTAAAGACACGGGCGTAACCGACACGCGCTTGTTCACGATGGGAATACCGAGTTCGCTCGACAGCTTCTCGCCTACCCTGACGAGATCGCCTGCCCTGCGCATTACCTTATCGTATACCTTGCGTTCGGCTTCCTTGCCGTCCGACGAAGCGCAGTCGAGAAGAGAGAGCGATAACGTTATCGTTCTCACGTCCAAATTCTGGTCATCGACCATTTTTATAGTTTCAAGAATATCACGAGTATTAATCATATTTTATTTCGCGCCGATTGCAACACTTCGTCACTTTGTTCCTCGTGTTGGCGCGAACGCCAAAGGAACTCCGCACAGCCTGTGCTCCGTTAGCTTTTTATATCAAGACAACAACGTTCGCTTCGGCTTGCGCCTCGCTCTGCGTCGTTTTCTTCATATCTTTCTACAACCTCTCCGC
>JAFTMM010000145.1 GCA_017452405.1 Clostridia bacterium
AATTATCCATAAGAGTATATCTCCGTTTAGTATGGTTTTATTGGGTAGATTCATTATACTAAACTTTAACGAGATATGCTCTCTTTTTTTACCTCTTTTTAAAATCTTTTTCTTCCCACCCCAACATTTATTATAGAACCTATTAATTAACAGATTTATTAATTACGAGGTGAGTCAAGCGTATTTATTGCCGCCCAAGTCAATGGACCTACTATACCGTCTGCAATCAGTCCGGATTCTGTTTGGAACGCTCTAACAGCGCTTGCCGTATTCGTGCCGAAAATACCGTCCGCGTTTCCAAGAGGGTAGAGCTTGCTGAGAAGCTTCATTTGCAAGTAATAAACGGGAGTACCGCGACTACCCAAGCGAAGTACGCTTGCAGAAGGATCGTTAAGGAGTAGTTTACTCCACGTTCTGCGACCTACGATCCCGTCGGCGGTCAGCCCATTATCTGTCTGGAACTGTTTAACAGTACTTTCCGTATTCGCCCCAAATATTCCGTCAGCGGTTAGCCCGTAGCCATATAGTATTAAATAGTACTGCGTTATTTTTACGTAGTTATTTCGGCTTCCGCGCCTAATTACGGGATAAGAGTTCGGGTTGCCTTCGGCAATGTACGGTTCTCCGAAGAAATTGCAAACACCTTGTGTTGCGGCAAAACCTATGGATTTACGCCACGTAGGGTCTAACATCAAGCGTCCTTCGCGTAGATTTGTCATGTATCCGCATTCCATAAGCGTGGACGGCATGCGTACGGAATCCAATATGCCCACGTCCGATATGGTTGTTATTCCGAGTCCGCGCGTTTGCAGGGAATTTTCCGAAATACCTAAGAAAACGTCTTCGGTAAGCTCTCTTGACCTAGCCATGTAAGGGTTTTGAGCGGAATAATAGCCAACCAGCCCTCTTACTGAATTAAAAGTTTGACCGCTACCGAATGCGTTGTATGCAAAGGTTGTAAGAATTGCAAGCCGTGCGCTATTTGCTCTCGTCACTCTTGTTGAAATGGAAACGTCGTATAGTTCAGGATGAACGTCAAAGACGTTGAAACCACACCTTAATGCGGAAATAAAATAATATATTTTCGCTGGACGGTTGAATTCGTTTTCATAAATGCTCCGATTGAGATAAGGCATAATCGGAGTCCGCTTTCCCGCGGTAGGGGGATTAACGCCGTGTTCGTCGTTACCGCCAATTATGTAGTCTGATGCGCTCATATTAGCATAATATGTAAGTTATTGTCATGTTGTTACAAACGGTCATACACGGCAAGCGAAAAAAATATAATATGGTATGTTTGATTTTGATAGAATAAAAGACATTCTTCCGACTGCCGTATACGACGCTTTGTCCACCAATCTTAACGTGGATAAATTGCAGGAGATAAGGCTTCGAGCAAATTCTCCCGTAAAGTTACAATACGGAAACAAGAGGGTTTATCTCACCGAAAACGGTATAGGAAGCGATTTAAGCAAGGCTATTACGGTGTCGGTTGACGATATTCGCAACACCATAGTGTCCGCTTCCGAGCGTTCTATTTACGCTTATAACGATGAGATTATCAAAGGCTATTTATCTCCGGGAGACGGAGTGAGAATAGGCGTATGCGGAGAGGTTGTAGGTGACCATGGGCTTCCAATTGCTCTTAAAAACTATTCTTCGGTAAATATTCGAATTCCACACGAAATTGTGGGGTGTTCTGATGGTATTATGCGTGACATAGTATCAAATTTTTGTCGCGCCATGATAATTTCACCACCTGGCGCAGGAAAAACGACCATGCTAAGAGATATTGCAAGGAACTTATCCGACTCTTCAAATCCTCTGAACGTGCTTATAGTGGACGAGAGAAACGAGATTGCTTGCATGAAAGGTGGCGCGCCTCAAATGAACGTTGGTAAACATACGGACGTGATTTCATGCTCTTCCAAGTCATATGCGTTCGAGTGCGCAGTTCGCAGTATGCGTCCTGACGTTATAATAACAGACGAGATATTCGGGGAGCAGGACGTGGAAATTATAAGGGAAGCAGTAGGTTGCGGAGTGGGCGTAATTGCATCTGCTCACGCAATCGACGTGGAAAGTTTCACTAAACGTCCGTTTGCTAAATTACTTATGGACAACCGTATTTTTGAAAGATATTATTTTCTTTCCGATCGTTTCGGCTCGGGGCACGTCTCTACTGTATGCGACCACTCGCTTCGTCAAATCAATGTCGGATAACCTTCTTCTTGCAGTAGTAATGTCAGTGGTAGGGACTGCCGTTGGAATGGTAATCAACAGGTTCCTTAAGGAGCGTAAAAATTATTTTGACGACTTTGATAAACTTCTCTGCTATTACGGCGCAAATCTTGCGTATTCCCGAAACACCGTTCCTGAGTTTCTTAAAACTTTCGAAACGCAATCGCATTTATTAAAAAAACAAATCGAGTCAATAGTTAAGTCTTTGTCGGGAAAGAGCGATTTTCCAAGCGGTTTTCTTTCCAAAAAGGAGTGCGCTTACGCGAAGGAAGTTTTTACTTCAATAGGCACTCATTCGCTCATCGCGGAAAAGGCTTTTATCGAGGACAGTAGGTCAAAACTCAAGAGCTTTCGGGATATTGCTGACTCAAGATATACAAAGTTGGGTTCTTCCAGCATAAAACTCGGTTTTCTCTTCGGCTTAATGCTTGCCGTTATATTTTGGTAATGAACGTAGATATTATATTCAAAATTGCAGCTGTCGGTCTGCTGACTGCAATAGTAAATCAAATTCTGAAAAAGTCCGACAAGGACGAGATAGCTACTCTCGTTACTTTAGTAGGTCTGGTTATCGTTTTGCTACTCGTAATCGAAATGCTGAGCGAATTGTTTACGTCACTACAATCGTTGTTCGGTCTTTATACATGATAGTTAAATTAGCCGTTATCGGAATAATTACCGTAGTATGCTCACTCATAGTCCGAAGTGAGAGGCAGGACGTTGCGATATTAATCGGAGTTGTGGGCGGAACGGCAATAGTTCTGTCCGTCCTCGAATATTTTACGGACGTAATTTCGGTTATGTCCGAAATAGCGGACAAGACCGGTCTCGGAAACGAGTTGATAACGTATTTACTTAAAATCGTTGGAGCAGGGTACGTAATTGAATTTGCTTGCGACACGGCGGAGGAGGCTAAAATGCCTGCTCTGGCTAATAAAATCGCTTTCGGCGGTAAGGTGGTGATATTTTGCTTAATGATCCCCGTCATAAAAGAATTATTAGACGTAGTCGTATCCTTGCTGTCATACTCATAGCGTTTATTCTATTTTCAATTTTGTCCATTATTCCAACGGCTCATGCGGATACCGAAACGTCGAGCGAATACGCTGAAGACATTTTTGAAGCGATTGATATGGACGAACTAAACGCGTTGGTGGAAGACGGCTTTGCACTCTTTGAAAATTCTGATTTTGCCTCGGTAGTAAATAACATCATTAACGGCAACTTTTCGCTTGATTATTCCGATATATTTTCATTTATTTTGAGCCTGATTGGAGTAAGTATAGGCGACTTATTGACTTTGATGATAACGGTGGTAGCAATAGCGATCGTATATTCAATACTCGGAGCGCTAAAAGGCAACGCATCTTCAGAAAGTATCGGTAAAATCGTTCATTTTGCGTCGTTATCTGCAATAATAGCCGTCGTAGGAAGCTCTACTATGAGCATGTTCACTATGTGCGCTGATACACTTTCCGCCGCTTCAGGACAAATTAACGTTATACTCCCAATAATTCTCACGCTTATGGCTTCGGTTGGCGCGAGTGGAACGGCTTCGGTCTTTCAGCCTGCAGTAGCCGTACTCACTAGCGGATTGTTTAATCTATTATCTTCCGTACTTTTGCCTATGCTCATAGCGGGTTTTGCGTTTGGCGTAATAGGAAATCTGACGGGGGAGCTTAAGTTGGGCAAAACGGCGGACTTTTTCAATAGTTCTGTAAAATGGCTCTTTGGCGTTGGTTTCTTTATTATTTCGGCGTTTTTATCAGTACAGGGCATAACTGCTTCCGTCTTTGACGGTATTTCGGTAAGAAGCGCTAAGTTCACGATAGGTAAATTCGTACCGGTAATCGGCGGATACTTGTCCGACGGTTTTAATCTGGTAATTTCGGGCGGAGTGCTGGTGAAAAATGCGCTCGGTTATACGACGCTACTACTTCTTGCGTCCACACTTCTTCCGGCAATAATAAAAATCGGCATATATTCTCTCTGCCTGCGCTTATGCGCTGCAACGGTTGAGCCATTAGGGGATAAGTCAATGAGTAATTTGCTTTCTGCCGTCGCTAATACTGCAAGCATGACGGGCGCGGTGATGACGGGCGCTGCATTTTTATATTTCGTATTCGTTCTTATAATCATATCCTCAGGGAACGTGATACTGTGATAGCGTGGTTATTATCCGTAGCCGGAGTAGGAATACTCGGAGTAATCGTGTCGCATCTCACGGCAGGAACGAGACTAAAAAAGACCGTTAAAGTAGCTTGCACCTACGTCTTTATTCTCGCTGTAATATTTCCGCTTCCGTCACTCATTTCGGATGGAGTTTCGGGGGAATCTTGCGGAGGCATT
Source organism: Clostridia bacterium (assembly GCA_017452405.1). Classification (GTDB taxonomy): domain Bacteria; phylum Bacillota; class Clostridia; order Christensenellales; family Pumilibacteraceae; genus Protoclostridium. The sequence continues at coordinate 4,591 of JAFTMM010000145.1, forward strand.
TTTGACGGCGAAATAGAATATAACCAAGACGTTCTTGACGTGACGGATGGAGCATATTTTGAAATAGTCGCAACGTCGCTTGAAAGCGTGCTTAGCGAAAGTGGTTATGTGTGCGATTGCAAGATCAAAGGCACGATGAGCGGAGAAAAAGCGCGGATAGAAAACGTGACTGTTAACGTCAAAGGAGAATTTGCCGATAGTGTGGTTGCAGGATCGGAAATACGGAAACTCGTATCCGAATATCTTGAAATTTCCGAAAGCGAGGTTAAAGTAAATTTTGAGTAAGATAAAAGACAAAATTGGTTTAGTCGTACAAAGATTACGCGCCGTAAAACACATTGAAATTTTTATTGCCATTGGCGCAATTTTGATTATGCTACTCGTTTATTTTACCAATTCTTGCGGAAATAACGAAAATAGCGGAATATCGACAGACGAAGGCGAATACGATTATTGTACGAGAGTAGTTGAGGAGCTTGAAACCAAACTATCTGAGATCGAGGACGTGGGAGAAGTTTCGGTACTTATAAGTTGGACTTCTACTGCAGACTCCACTGAAAATGCGTATCCTAAGCCAGAAGGTGTGATTATCATCTGCGATGGAGGAGACAACATCTCGGTAAAAGTCAGACTAATTTCGTCGGTAGCGTCATATTTCGGAATAGCAGAAAATAAAATTAACGTACTTACTAAAAGTAATAAAAACAAATAATTTTTTCGGGGGTAACGAATATGTTAGGTAAGAAAAAGAAAATCATCATTTTGACGGGCATGGTAGCCCTGCTCGTGCTTACGGGCGTATTGAACGTGGTTCTTAATATGACGGCGTCCAATCCTTCGTCCGACGTAAACGCAGGTACGACATATACCGATTTCTTTTCGGCGTACCGTACGGATAGAACTTCGTCCAGAGAGCAGTCTATGCTTTATTATGACGAAATTATAGCGTCCACAGAGTCCTCGGCGGAAGCAAAATCCGAAGCGGAAACGGCTAAGTTATCACTTACGGCAAGCATGGAAACCGAACTCGTTTTGGAAAGTCTGATTAAGTCGCTCGGTTTTGAAGATGCCGTCGTAACAAGCACTACCGAAAACATTAACGTCATTGTAAAATGTGATGAGATGACGGGCACGCAGGCGGCGCAAATCTTGGAGATTATCGTAACTGAAACGGAAACGAACGCCACTAACGTAAGAATTATTCCGACGGAGTAATAAAAAAGATTGAAATATCCGAACCGCTGTGGTATACTATTACCAAGAGGCGCGTACTCGGAAAACAATTTGAATCCGCGCTTGATAGTCAAGTGCGGATTCTCTTTTTGGAGCATACGAATATGGGAAGAACGGAAGTAAGAGATATTCTTTTTAAACTTGTATACGAGCGAATCGTCAGGGAAGACGGCGACTCTTTTTCGCTGTCGCTTTTCCGCAGGGGATTAAATGAAGAAGAAACGGAATACCTTGAATCTTGCTATAAGGGCATAATTGAAAAAGAAATCGAAATTATAAGTATTGTCGAAAAATACAGCGAAGGTTTTGCTATTGACCGAATTTATAAAATTGATTTAGCAATACTCGTCGTTGCAATTTACGAGTTAAAATTTCGTGACGAAATTCCATCGAAAGTAAGCGCCAACGAGGCTATTAATCTTGCAAAAAAATATTCAACGGATAAGAGTTCGTCGTTTATAAACGGCGTACTTGCTTCCGTTATAAAGGAGTTAACTAATGTCGGCTAAAATTATAGACGGAAAAGCACTGTCCGCATCGATTAGAGAGCAGATGAAGGGCGAGGCAGAAAGATTTGAAAATACTTACGGACGCAAGGTGGGCCTTGCCGTTATAAAAGTGGGCGCAAATCCCGCAAGCGAGGTCTACGTCCGCAATAAGATCAAAGCGTGTGAAGAAGTGGGCGTAAAATCCTTTTCATACAATCTTCCCGAAGAAACTGCGGAAGCCGATATTATAGACATTATCGACACGCTCAACGGTGACGAAAACGTCGACGGTATACTCGTTCAGCTTCCTTTACCTAAAGGCGTGAATGAAAAACGTATTTTGGCGCGTATTCTTCCCGAAAAAGACGCTGACGGTTTCCATGCGGTAAACGCAGGCGGTTTAATGCTCGGACTTCCTTGTACGAAGCCTTGTACCCCTGCGGGAATAATCGAACTGATTAAGTCAACGGGTGTATCCATTGCGGGCAAGAATGCGGTCGTTATCGGACGTAGCAACATAGTAGGCAAGCCTGCCGCTATGCTACTCCTTGCGGAAAATGCAACCGTTACGATTTGCCACTCGCGTACGGCGGATCTTAAAGCCCATACTTTAAATGCAGATATTCTCGTAGCTGCGGTAGGTATAAAAGAGTTCGTTACGGGCGATATGGTCAAGGACGGCGCTGTAGTTGTCGACGTAGGTATGAACCGCGCGGACGGTAAGCTGTACGGTGACGTTAACTATCCCGAAGCGAGTGAAAAAGCGTCGTATATTACTCCCGTTCCCGGTGGCGTAGGACCTATGACGGTTACTATGCTTATTAAGAACACCGTAGAATCTGCGTTCAGATGCAAAGGAAATTAACGGTATCACAACTTAATAAATATATCGGCGGAGTTTTCGAGGACGAACGAGTACTGCATAACGTGGTCGTATGCGGTGAGGTTTTTGAATATAAAAAATCGGGCGCGCGTTCCTTTATAACGCTGAAAGAAGGCGATTGTACTTTGCAGGCGGTTAGTTTTTCCGCCCTCGCGATAGAGGAAGGGATGAGCGTTGAGGCGCTTGGTACGGTCACGTTTTACGCTAAAACGGGCAGGGTATCGTTTATAGCTGAATCCGTAACTCCAACGGGTGAAGGTAGATTATATCTCGAATTTCTGAAGTTAAAAGAAAGATTAAAGAATGAGGGTTTGTTTGAAAACCGTCCTCCTCTGCCCGAAAAAATATCTAAAATAGCCGTTATAACGAGCGCGCAAGGCGCAGTTCTACACGACATACTTTCGGTGGTAAAAACAAAAAATCCTTTACTTGACGTGTGCGTTTGCGACGTAAGAGTGCAGGGCGCAGATAGCGCGCCTAGTATCGCAGAGGCTATTCGCAACGTTAATAGTCTTGTGAACGTTGACGCTATTATTATAGCGCGTGGAGGTGGTTCTGCTGAGGATTTGAAAGCCTATAACACCGAACTCGTAGCAAGGGAGGTGTGGGCAAGCCGTGCGCCTATAATAAGCGCGGTAGGCCATGAAACGGATTATACTTTATGTGATTTATGCGCATCGGCGAGAGCAGGAACGCCAAGTATAGCAGCTGATATGGTCTGCGTTCCCGTGCTTAAAAAAATCGCGCGCGTGCGCTCTCTTGCCAAGGCTATAGAGACTGCCGTAATGAGCAAGCTTGACGGTATCCGCAACCGTATAATATATCGCGCAATGTCCGTAATGCGTCATAGCGAAATTACGGTAAGACAAAGAGCGGATAAAATTATCGAGCTTATTAAAGCAATGTACGGCAAACTTGAATACAAACAAAAGAATTTGAACGATAAACTATCCTATTTGTCCGCAATGATGGATAAGTCGAGTCCTTTTAGGGTGTTAGCTCAAGGCTACGCAAAGATTACGAAGGATGGTAAAGAGGTTTATTCGGCTAAGCAACTTTTGGCCGGTGACGATATTTCCGTTCGTATGGTGGACGGCAAGATTAATGCAAAGGTGGTTTAAAAATGCTGGACGAGAAAATTAACGAGCTTGAAAAACTTCTCACTGCGCTTGAAAGCGACGGCGTGACGATAGAAGAAGGAATTTCCATATTCGAGAAGGGAATAGCCGTAACCAAGGAATGTCTTAGTAGCCTTAAAGAAACGAGCGGTAAGATTACCGAGCTTAAAAAACAAATGGACGGTATTATTGAACAACCGCTTGAGATAGAGAAAAAATGAGTTTTAAAGCGCAGTATAACGATTTAAAAAATGCTTTTGAAAAATCCCTCGAAAAAATAATTAATCCCGAAATCCCTTCGAGATTAAGAGAGGGCATGGCATATAGTTTGCTCGGAGGAGGGAAAAGACTTCGTCCGTTACTTTATCTTTGCGTTTTGAATGCTTACGGAAAGGCGGTTGAGGCTACTGATATTTCAGTTGCCTGCGCTATCGAATGTCTGCACGTTTACTCGCTAGTTCACGACGACTTGCCGTGTATGGATAATGATGATTACCGTCGCGGAAAGCCTACAAATCATAAGAAATTCGGCGAAACTACCGCCGTACTCGTAGGAGATGCGCTTCAATGCCTTGCTTTTGAATTGCTTTCTGAAGTGGCGATTATGGACGCTAAATACGCAAAAATAGCGCGTTGCATATCTTCTTGCGCGGGTGCGCGTGGTATGGTGGGTGGTCAGTCAACCGAGTTTGAAACGACTGATTTTAACGAAGAAAATTTGCGTCTTATTAACGGACTGAAAACGGGCAAACTAATAGAGGCAAGCCTTGTTTCCGGTTGCATATCTGCCGGACAAGAAAATGAAATAGGCTTGTGGAAAGAAGTGTCCTCTTATTTTGGACAAGCATTTCAGCTTTGCGACGATCTCTTAGATGAAAAAACTGATGAAAATACGCTTGTTGCATTGTACGGACGTGAAAAATCGGAAAAGTTGCTTGCTAATCTGGTTAATAAGACTTTAAACGTACTTGATAAAACGACGGCGGATACGTCGTTCTTAAAAGAACTTTCTAAGGAATTTTTACTTAGAACAACGGACGGATTATAATATGTATCTTGAAAAAGTCAATTCGCCTGCCGACCTTAAAAAACTCAGTATCAAGGAGCTTGAAAAATACGCTCAGGAGGTCAGGGCATATATAATAGAAGTCGTAAATAAAAACGGCGGACACCTTTCTTCAAATTTGGGTGCTGTCGATTTTACTATTGCGCTTCATTACGTATTTGACTGTCCAAAAGATAAAATAATATTTGACGTAGGACACCAATCCTACGCTCACAAAATAATTACGGGTAGACGTGATGAGTTTAAGAACCTGCGTATGCCCGGCGGTATTACCGGTTTTGAAAATATGCACGAAAGCGAATGCGACGCGTTTTCAACAGGTCATAGCAGTACCTCGCTTTCGGTTGGACTTGGCTTAGCGCGTTCAAGAGATTTATCAAAAGAAAAATACGACGTAATATCCGTTATCGGTGACGGTGCGTTAACTGGTGGAATGGCTTATGAAGCGCTTAACGATATCGGCGCTTCGCAAACCAAAATGATTATTATTCTTAACGATAATACCATGTCTATATCCAAAAACGTCGGCGCTATATCAACGTATTTAGGCAAACTTAGGCTTAGTAAGCGCTATAAAGCGTTAAAGACTACTTTTAGAAGCGGAATGGACGGCATGCCTATCGTTGGACCTTCGGTTGTTAACGTCTTTGAACGAATTAAATCGTGGGTAAAAGGACAATTCTGGACAAATAAAATGTTTGAACAGTTCGGAATAAAATATTACGGCGCATTTGACGGGCATAACCTGCGAGAATGTATTAAAATGCTCATGCAAATAAAGAAAATACAACAGCCCGTAATATTGCATCTCACAACGCATAAGGGCAACGGGCTGTATGAAGCAGAGCAAAATCCCGAAAAATACCACGGCGTAGAGGGCAAAAAGGAACTTTCAAAGAAATATTCCGAGATTGTCGGTGAAAAGCTCAATGAAATGATAGCGAAAGATGAGAAAGTAGTGTGCGCCACGGCTGCTATGCTTTCGGGTACAGGTTTGTCGGTAGTGCATGAGAAGTATCCCGACCGTTGTTACGACGTAGGAATTGCCGAACAACATGCGGTAGCGATGTGCGCAGGTCTTTCCGCAGGCGGTTACAAGCCTTATTTTGCGGTATATTCGTCTTTCTTGCAACGCGCCTACGACCAGTTACTTCATGACGTTTGCTTAAATAATTTACCGGTCAGATTTCTTATTGACAGATCGGGCGCGATTGGCGCGGACGGAGTAACGCATCAGGGATTATATGATATTAGTTATCTTAACTCCTTGCCTAATATGACCGTGCTTTCACCGGCGAACGGGGAGGAACTTGCTCGAATGATGGATTGGTCGCTTGACTTTAACGGACCGCTTGCCATTCGCTATCCGAAAGGTTATACGCTCGATGGCAAGGAATACGTGACTGAAGATCCGCTTAGATGGGAGGTTGTTCATAATAAGAGCGACAACGTTTACGTACTTGCAGTAGGCAATCGCATGCTTGATATTGCAAAGAATTCATTATGCGTGCTTGTTAACGCTCGTTCGGTAAAACCACTTGACATGTATTTCCTTGATAAGATAAATAAAGAGGGCAATCTTATCATAACGTTGGAAGATGGCATTGTAAGCGGTGGATTTGGCGAGTCCGTTCTCAGCGCACTGAACGCAGTTGGAAAGGTTTGTAGGGTTGTTAATCTTGGCTTTGAAGGCGTGTGCGACGATCTATCCGTTTCAGGCGCATTTGATTCGAACGGACTTACGGCGAAAAATCTTGATAAAATTATTCAAGAACATCTAAAAGTTTAAAAAAACTCTTGAATAAATATCAATCTTGTTGTATAATTAAATTATGCTCGTAGGAATTTATACAAATCCCGAACGTGACGTTCGTTTGGAAGTCACGAAAAAGTTGGCAGGCTTACTTCGCAGGGAAGAAGTCGATTTTGCGCTTCATGAATCTTTGAAAGACAAACTTAACGACGTTACATATTTTGGAAATAATGATAAACCCGACGTTATAATTGCGCTCGGCGGTGACGGAACTATTTTGTCAGCCGTCGACTTTTCTGCTGAAAAGAAAATCCCCGTGATTGGCGTAAACCTCGGAAGGTTGGGATTTTTATCCGAATGTACTGCGGACAGACTTGAAGAGTGCGTATTACGTTTGAAAAAAGGTGACTACACGTTGACCGAGAGGGCTATGCTCGAAACTTACGTGGGCGAAAAACGCTTGCTTGCGCTTAATGAAATTGTCTTTTATAAAGGAAACGTAGGCAGAACGGTAACTCTTTCCGTAAACGTTGGTGGCTCGTCGCTAGGCAAATTCAAATGCGACGGCTATATGGTAAGTACGCCGACGGGAT
>JAFTMM010000146.1 GCA_017452405.1 Clostridia bacterium
CGTTTACATTTACTTATTTTGCGTAGTCTACACTACGAAGTTCAAGAATAACGTTGACTTTAATCTGACCGGGATACTGCATCTCAGCTTCGATCTGCTTTGCAATATCACGAGCAAGGAATACGGTAGCCGCGTCGTCTACGACTTCGGGCTTAACTATAATACGCACTTCTCTTCCCGCTTGAATTGCAAACGACTTTTCAACGCCTGCATGAGCGTTTGCTATACTCTCAAGCTGTTCCAATCTCTTAACGTAGTTTTCAAGAGACTCTCTTCTTGCTCCGGGACGAGAACCACTGATTGCGTCTGCGCATTGAACGATAATTGCTTCAAGAGTCTTAGGTTCAATATCGTTATGATGCGCCGCAATACAATGTATAACTTCTTCGCTTTCCTTATATTTCTTTGCAATGTCTACGCCAATAGAAATATGAGTACCTTCGGTTTCGTGATCAATCGACTTACCGATATCATGAAGAAGCCCTGCGCGCTTGCAGATATTGACGTTCGCGCCAAGTTCGGACGCCATATTAGCAGCAAGATGCGAAACCTCAATCGAGTGCTTAAGCACGTTCTGACCGTAACTCGTTCTGAATCTCATTCTGCCGAGAAGCTTAATTTCTTCGGGATTAAGATTGAACACGCCCGTTTCGAACATAGCGTTTTCACCCGCTTCTTTGATCTGAGTGTCGATTTCTTTAGTAGCTTTTGCGACTACGTCCTCGATTCTACCCGGATGAATACGTCCGTCGGAAATAAGCTTTTCCAGCGTTACGCGGGCAATTTCACGACGAATAGGATCGAAAGCGGAAAGAACAACGGTGTCCGGCGTATCGTCGATAATAAAATCTACGCCCGTCGCCTGTTCAAGCGCTTTTATGTTTCTACCCTCTCTACCGATTATTCTGCCTTTCATTTCATCACTGGGCAAAGTAACGGTCGATACGGTAATTTCCGAGCTGTGATCAACGGCGCACCGCTGAACGGATAAGGCAATAATTTCTTTAGCGCGCTTATCGCCCTCGTCTTTTGCCTTCATCTCTATTTCACGAACGATTTTTACGGCGTCACGCTTCGCATCGTCCTCCATAATTTCGACGAGTTGTTTCTTAGCTTCCTCTTTGCTGAGTTCGGCTATTCTTTCGAGTTCGGCTACCATTTTTTCATGAGCCGTGTTAATCTCGGATTTCTTTACGTTGATTTCTTCCTGTTGTTGAGCGAGATTATTTTTAATCTGCTCGATACCGTCGAGTTTTGCATCGAGGTTTGCTTCTTTCTTTTCAAGCATACCCTCTTTTTTATCTATCGACGCTTCCCTTTGCATGAGACGCTGTTCGTTTCTCTGCATATCTGCAGTACGCTCACGAACTTCGTTGTCAAAGGATTTTCTCTCTTTCTGGATCTCAGCCTTGCCTTCAGCAATCGCATCTTTTCTGAGCGCTTTTGCTTCAACGATAGCTTCTTCAACCATCTTATTGGCAAGCTGTTTCGACTTACCGATTTTGTTTTTCATTATAAGAACATATATCAGTACTCCGCCGATAGCGCCCAGGATCAGTCCGACTATTGGAAGGACTATCGCAAGCGTTACGGCAACGTCAGCTATAATTGTTGCTCCCATGAGTTTACCTCCTTTCAGTTTATATATTTAATGCTATTTAGAGCTTATAACATACTTAATCAGTCCGCTTTTTTTGCAGCGAACGCCTCTTTGATCTTCGCCTCAACCTCAGATGCAAGTTCTTTATTGCTGTCGAGTAAGTTGCGGAGTTTTTCCTTACCCTGTGCTATGCGTTCGCCGTTATAACCAAACCACGATCCGCTCTTGGTAAATACTTCGTAAGCAAGTCCAAGGTCTATCAAACAACCTGCCTGACTAATACCTTTACCATAAATTATATCGAATTCCGCCGTTTTAAACGGAGGAGCCATTTTATTCTTAACCACTTTGACCTTCGCGCGGTTTCCAACGATTTCCGTTCCGTCCTTAACCGAGTCAATTTTACGAATATCAATACGCATGGAAGCGTAGAATTTAAGCGCCTTACCGCCCGGCGTAGTTTCGGGAGAACCGAAGAAAACTCCTACTTTTTCACGAAGTTGGTTGATAAAAATAATGCAGGTGTTAGTACGTTCTGCCGGCGCAACGAGTTTACGAAGCGCTTTGGACATAAGACGAGCCTGAAGACCGATCTGAGCGTCTTCCATTTCACCGTCGATTTCCGCTTTAGGGGTAAGAGCGGCAACCGAGTCAACGACGATTACGTCTATTGCTCCGCTGTTAACTAACTCCTCAACGATATTGAGCGCCTGCTCGCCACAATCGGGTTGAGAAATATAAAGTTCGTTGAGATTAATTCCGAGGTTCTTAGCATAGCTCGGATCGAGAGCATGTTCTGCGTCAACGAACGCGACTTTTCCGCCCTTTTTCTGCGCTTCCGCAATGACGTGAAGCGTAAGAGTAGTTTTACCACTCGACTCAGGACCGTAAATCTCAACGATACGGCCTCTCGGCATACCGCCGATACCAAGAGCAAGGTCTATGGGAAGGCAACCCGTAGGAATGACGTCAACGGCTTTAATGCTGTCGTCCGTCATCTTCATAATCGAGCCTTCTCCATGTTCTTTTTTAATTTTCGCTATCGCAAGGTCGAGAGCTTTCTCACGGTCTGCTTCAAGCGCAGTCTTATCTCTTGCCATTATTAACTCCTTTATATACTTTTAAGATACTTGCCAAGTTCAAACAGCGCGGTTGAAATACCTGCATCCGTTATCTCTTTGCGTATATCGTCAACCGACTTTTTGTCGGAATTTTTCACTTCATGATATTGCGCAAACACGTGAATGGCATTCTTATCGCCGATTGCGACGTAGAACAGCCCCACCTGTCCGTCTTTTTCCGCAGTAGGTCCTGCGTTTCCCGTAGTTGCGACCGCAATATCACAACCGGACGTAGCAAGCAGACCGCTTGCCATTTCAAACGCCGTGTCTGCAGATACCGCGCCATTAAACGATATCACCTTTGATGGTACGCCCAAGCGAGAAATTTTGGATTCGTTTGAATAACAAACTATACTTTCAATCAAGGCGCTACTCATGCCGGGTAAAGCAACGAGCGCCGAGGCGATCCCGCCTCCTGTAAAAGATTCCGCTATCGCTAGTCTTTTGCCCGAAGCAAGTAGCGCGCGTGCTACGCTTTTTGCAAGCGAAACTTCTTTTAAAGCGTATATACAATCGCTGAGAAGTTCTCCAACTTTGCTCACAACGTCGTTTATTATTGTGGAAGGAACGCTTTTTGAATAACGTAAGCGAAGCTCACACTCATTAGACTTTTCATAAAAAAGAAAATCTATTTTGTGCCGGCATTTCATTACCTCTTTTAAAATTTCACGTAGTTCATCCTTGCTTTTTCCGAAGGTTTTTATTATAACGGTATTATACTGCACTCTGTCTTTCGTAAGCAAAGGTAAAACCACGTTACGCACACGCTGTTCATCATACGAGGAAAACGTTACGAACGTATCGTTTCCGAGAACGTATATACCGTTATCGGTTTCAGGAAGTTCGGGATTAGAAGAAATCCATTTATCCACGTTACCGCAAATCAGACTTATATTTTTTTCATCCGAAGTAGGAAGAATAATTTCTTCTTCATCGTCGAAGAAGAATATTTTATCAACGATGCAATCCTTATCGGCAAGCAGAACCGAGAGCCGATCAAAGTCAAATTCTCTGCTCCACAACGTTTTTCTTCCGATTATGATTAAACGTACCGCCATAAAACTCCGTGATTATTTAAAAGCCGATATTATTATTCACCTTTTTCAAATGTCTCGTTAAAAATTTCTTCAAAATCTTCTTCTGTGAGATTTACTTTTTGAGGTCTTGTACCATCGCGAACGGTAACCCAACCTTGCTGTTCGAATTGTTCGATTATTCTATCGGCCCGAATATAACCAAGGTTGAATCTTCGTTGCAAAAGATTTGTTGAAACTTTGCCCTCTTTAATAAAACAGCGCATAATATCTGGGAAGAGTTTTACTAGATATAAATCAGTATTTATCTCTTCAGTATTTATCTCTTCAGGCGTTAGCTCCTCATCGGTCATTATAGTTTTTGCAATTTCGGTATCAAAACTAGCTACGTAATTTTCTTTGACGAAGTTAACTACGTCATTTATCTCTTCGTTAGATACGAAGGGATTTTGAACTCGGACCAAAGTATAATCGTCATTCATAAGCATATCGCCACGACCGATTAAAAGTTCTGCTCCGCTATAGTCTAAAATAACTTTTGAATCGAATTCAGAATTAACTCTAAAAGCAATACGCGCAGAAAAATTACACTTAATAGTTCCAGTCAAAACCTTAACGGAAGGTCTTTGTGTAGCAAGTACGAGATGAATACCTGAAGCTCTGCATTTCTGCACCAAAGTTCTGATTTTACGTTCAATATCTTGCTTTCTAAATAGCATTAAGTCCGCAAGTTCATCCACAATCATTACGATATAAGGCATTTTTTCTGCCTTACCTTCTTTAACTAATGAGCATGAATTATACTCTTTAACGTTATGAACTATAATTCCCTCATCCGCCAAGTTGCGGAATAAGTCATATCGCCTGTTCATCTCGTTAAATAACCAATCAAGAGCATTGATTGCGTGATTAAGTTCAGTTATAGGCGCGCTGAGAAGCAAATGGGGTAAGTTGCGGTACTGAACATATTCAACCTGTTTCGGATCTACGAGTAATAAACGAAGGTCTTCTGGCGTGCGCTTATAAATCAAACTCATTATAAGATTATTGATAAATACCGACTTATCTGTTCCCGTCGCGCCCGCAATAAGAAGATGAGGCATTTTTTCCAACCCGCGCACAATAGATTTACCGTCCACGTCTTTACCGATTGCAATAGGCAATTCAAACTTAGTATTAGTAAATGATTCGTCTTCAATAATTTCTTTTAGACCGATAATACCATTGGAGTTATTTTGAATCTCAATGCCAATAGTCATACCATTTTCAAATAAAGCTATCCTTACAGACCTGCAATTAAGAGCATACGCAAGATCGTTTTGGCATCCCAATATTTTTTTATAATGAGTTGAAGCACTCGGCAAAACTTCAAAACGAGTTACAGACGGACCGGAAACAACGTTTTTTATACTCGCTTTTATTTTAAGGCTTTTGAAAGTTTGTTCAATGATTTGAATTTTTCTTTCAATTTCTTCCTGACTAACATTAACCGTTTCGTCAATTTGCTTTAGTAAAGAAGCCGGTGGAAAAACGTGCCCATTTAACTCTTCATTTGTTTCATTTCTATTAAAATTTTCTTCATTATTCATCTTATTTATCTTCCTTAAATACCGAAGGATATTTGCAGATATAAAGAACGCAGGAAAGTATTGCCATAAGTGTTCCGAAGGCAAGACATGCAAAGCCGATAATGAAGAATACCATCGCTACAGCGCTGTTAATATAAACTAAATCGGGCACGAGTAGCATTGCCATTATACCGATCATTTGCGCAACGGTTTTAATTTTACCGGGCATATCCGCAGCTATTATAATATTTTTACTTGCCGCCAATGATCTAAACGCAGTCATAAACATTTCGCGACAAATAATAACGACGGTAAATACCGTAATTAATATAACGAATGCGGGCGCTACAGTTAAATCAAAAAGTAAGTAACATACCGACGAGAAAACGTAAATTAGCAAAATTAACGCGCTTCCGCAAAGAAGTTTGTCCGCAGCAGAATCAAAAAGCTTTCCGAAATCTGTTACCATATTCCACTTTCTCGCGATATAGCCGTCAAGAAAGTCCGTAAAACTTGCTATCGCGAACACACCAAAAGCTATAAAATCGTTGAACTTAGCGAACTCGCCCACTTCCAAAAAGACTAACGCCACGAAAACGGGAACGAGTAATAATCTTAACATCGTTAATTTATTCGGTAAATTCTTCATTAGACAATTCCCCTATAAGGTCATATCCGTCGTAACCGGTAATTCTTACTTTATACGTATTGCCGACTTCAACAAAGTCTGCGCTAAAGTATACTAAACAGTCTATATCGGGAGCATCATACTCAATGCGCCCCACGAAAAAATTCCTGTCATAGTCGATATTTTAATAAATTACGTCAAGCGTTTTGCCAAC
>JAFTMM010000147.1 GCA_017452405.1 Clostridia bacterium
ATAAACGGAAATCTCTCCATTTATCAGTTCCAGTCCAAGGCAGACGGCGTAACCCCTACGCTTCTTAACCCCCTTGATCCTACCAACCCTGACGAAATGCCTCTCGGTCACTACTACATCTCTTGCTACGGCATTGACGCAGACGGTAACCGTTCCGATCCTGCCTGGAAGGAATTCGTAGTAGGCGGTAAACTTGCAAATCCTCAATTCAGCTATTCTGTGGAAGATGGTAAAATGACGGTTTCTATTACTTCGTCCTATATTAACAATGCTATTAGAACCGAAGGCTTGCCCTATTCTATCGACGTTGAAATCGACGACGGTTCGGGCTCGAAGAAGACTGTAGTTTTCGATAATTGGGCTTACTATACTACCGTTATAGGTCCTGAAACTTCGTTCAACTTTATGTTCCTTACCAAGGAAATCGACGTTGCAACTGCAGATAACTACGTAGTTTCTGCAATAGCAAGAGGCGACGGTGGAGACATTAAGGATTCTGACAAAGTAACGCTTGCTCCTTATAAGACCAGCTCCGACGTTCCTTCCGATTGGTTCGCTCAGGGCGCATCTACCGTTGATCTTACCGCAACCACTAGCGACGGAATGACCGTTACTATGAAGGTTGACAAGGACAACGGCAAGTGGTCCGTAGTAGGTGGCTCGTCCAACAAGTACTACGGCTCGACTTGGGGAACTATGACCGAATCTGAAGGCACGTATACTCTTACTACCGTAGGTGGCGGAGACTATGCGACCGTAAGTTCGTTCGCTGTTACCGAGCTTAACGACGAAGGCAAGATTAAGAAGGCAAACGCAAGCATTACCGTCGCAAGCACTTCTCGCCTTAACTCTTCGCTCGAAGACGTTCCTGCAACTGTAACCGCTTCCTACGAAGAACGTAGTCAGGGCGGTTGGCCTGGTGGTCCCGGCGGTCCCGGCGGTCCTCCTCCCGGAATGTAAGAACCGATCTTATTAAACAATGACGTGAGGTGACGGTCGTTCTTTTATGGACGACCGTCCGCCTTGCGGACTATAAGGAGATTTTCAATGACTGAAAATAATCAGGAATTAACGGAAGTTACCGCTAGCGAATCCGAAGCCGTTAACAAGACGGCAGTTAAGGAAGTAAAGCACAGCGGACTGTCCGTCATTCTCAACAAATTCTTTCACCACATTGATAGAGGAAGCACGCTTAAAGGCGAGATAATGTCCGGTTTAACCGTTTTTTTCCTTTCGATTTGCGTGATATTTATGAACGTTCAGCTTATTGCAAGCACGCTCGGCGTGAACGTAGCGGTTGAAACTGCTCCCGAAGGACCGATCAACATTGCAAACGCAACGTCTATCGCTTCCATTTATATAGCGTCGGTTCTCGTAGCGTTTATCGGCAGTCTTGTGATAGGTTTAATAGCTCGATTGCCGTTCGTGCAGGTTTCTATGATGGGACTTGGCTCGTCCATGCTTAGTTTTATAGGCGCGGGAGCAGGTCTTACTTATTATAATCTGCTTTTCGTATCCTTTATTTCGGCAATAATCTACGCGGTACTCGTATCCGTACCCGTAGTAAGAAAATTCGTATTCGAGGCTCTGCCTGCACCCGTTCGAAAGGCGCTTCCGGCTGCTCTCGGACTTATTTTGGCATTTATCGCTATTCAGCTCAGCGGAGTGGTAAGCGTAGCTTATAATCAGGTTGGTGGTAGCGCTATGGCGCTTCCTGTGCTTAATACCGGCTCGATTATGAGTGGAGCTAGCTCGGTAACCGTCATCGCGTTTGTTGCTTGTATGATTGCTATGGCGATTTATTTCGCTCTTCGCGCGCTTAAACTCAAGCATCCCGTATTCTGGGCTTTCGTCGGAGGTACGCTTACTTTCGTTCTCGTAATGATTATCGCTAATGGCATGGAAACTTCAAACGGCGATTCATTCCTTAATTTCGGTCGTCTTTGGGTAATGATTTCTTCTCAGGCGAGCGAAGTTACGCCTTTCGGTGACAGCTACTTCTCCTATATGGGCGAAGGCTTTGTTTCCGTGTTTACCAATTTCGGTAAGGTGTTCAGTGAAGGCACGCAGTTTGCCGAGGGCGTAAACGCAGGTTCGTTCGTGATTTCGGGTGTTCTTTGCTACTTGTTCCTCGGTATGTACGATATGCAGGCTGTTCTTACCGCTACCGAGGACAACCTTAACGCTTCTGCAGACGAATTTAATAAGGTTGATTTTGGCAAAGAAAAGGATAGCCGTATCGCGCTTATGTGCAACGCAGGTATGAACGTAGTAGCGCCTATGTTCGGAGTAGGCGGTGTAAGCTCCTCTCTCTCCGTTTCTGCAACTCGCGACAACGGTAAGTCGGGCTTGACAGCAGTCGTTGCTTCGCTCGGTTTCCTCGTAGCGATTTTCGTATGGGCGTTCCCGTTCTTGTTCGCCACTAAAACTTACGTAGTGGATAGCATGAACGCGTTTAATTACAACGCCTACGGCAATGGTGGATTTATATACTGCTTTAACGGTCTTTCTTTCGGAATTGCTAATGCAGTCATATTCCTTATGGGAGTAACTATGCTCAAGAGCCTTAGTAGCGTCAACTTTAAAGAAGTATCCGAAAGCGCGCCCGCTATCGTTACGGTAGTAGCTTCGCTCGTATTAACTAATCTTGCTTACGGCGTAGCGTTCGGCGTAATCGTATACTGCCTTACCAAGCTTCTTTCCTTCAGAAAGAACGAGAATGAGGGTTGGTTGGCGTCGCTTAAGAACAACTTCCTTACAGGAGTAAAAGAAATCAGCATTCCTACAGCAGTACTTTGCGTTCTTATGATCGTAATGCTCGTTACTGCATAATTAGCCCCTCATTATCACCAATGCAGAAAATATCTGCATTCTTCTCCTAAGACTTCGTAGCCACCCCTACGAAGTCTTTTTTTGCTCAAAACGACAACTTATGTCGTTTCCTATACAACTTATGCAATTTTGAAGATTTGGTATTGATTTTCCAAGCTCTATATGTTATAATCTTGTGAACTGACAGAGTCGGCTAAATAAGGGAGAATAAAATGCTGAAGGTAGCGATCGTAGAAGATGAAGATGCGAGCGCCGAGTTGATGGAGGGGTATTTAGAGCGATAGTCTAAGGAATACGAACTCTCAATCAAACCGGTGCGCTTTAAAAGCGGGATGGATTTCATAAGTGACTATAAGCCTATTTACGACGTGGTTCTTATGGATATAGAAATGCCCATGATGAATGGCATGGAAACGGCGCGCAAACTGCGTGAAAAAGGGGATAAAGCTCCGCTGATTTTTATCACGAATATGCAACAGTACGCCGTAAACGGTTATGAAGTCGATGCTATCGGCTTTATGCTCAAGCCCGTCACGTATTTTAGTTTTGCGCTCAAGCTTAAAAAAGCCGTTTTGACCGTCATGGGGTCGAAAAACAACTTTATTGCCTTGACCTTCAAAGACGGCATCAAAAAGATATATATAGAAGACATTTATTACGTCGAGGTTTATAAGCACCGTTTGCTTTGGCATTTAACTGACGACGTTTTCGAAGCAAACGGCACGATGAAGGACGTGGAAAATATGCTTGCCGGCAAAGACTTTGCAAGATGTAACCACTGTTGGTTGGTTAATCTCGAACACGTCCGTCAGGTAAAAAAGGAGTCGGTCTTTGTCGGTGAGGACGAACTTTTGATCAGTAGAAACAAGAGAAAAGAATTTATGGATGCGCTTACTAGATTTCTTACCGGAGGCGGAAGGTTATGATTGTAAAATATATTCCTTACTTATATTTATTATTGCAGATATTCGCCGCCGAAATAGTTTTCCTAATTAAAGCGGAAAAGCGCAATTATTTTTGGATACGTCTTATAGCTTCATTTGGCGTTGCAGGAATAATATGTTACGGACTTAAATTCGTATCTTTTCTCGGTTGGTTTATTTTCTTAATTCCGCTTATGCTGAGCGGTGTAGCGTTATTTATTAGCTATCGGATAAGCGCATTCCACGCAGGGCTGTTTGCCGTGATTGCGCATGCGCTTCAGAATTGCGCGTACAGTATAGGACAGCTAATTCTTGCTCCTTTCGGACGCATAGATATGTTGGTGGTTGAGCTTGTGAGTTTGGGCTTATTAGCGCTAATCCTCGTAGCTTGCTGGTTCATGTTCGCGCGTAATCTTAAAATTAAATCCATGCTCGGATTTAAAAACGTTACGACCTTAATAATAGCTATAGTTGTGCTTGCCTGTGTGACAGTACTTCACTCCTTCTTTAATTACCAAACGGCAGAGATTATCGGACGAGTATTCCTCGTTCTCAGCACGATACTCGCTATATTCATGCTTTTCGGTATCTCCGAACGTTCAAGGCTGAATAAGGAAAAAGCAGAGCTGGAGAACATTCTTAGAAGAGAAGCGCGTCTGCATCGTCTTTCTAAAGAAAGCATTGAGATAATAAATATGAAGTGCCACGACTTAAAGCACAGGATCTCGCTTATGCGTTCAGGAGAGATTAAGGGCAGTGACGACCTTGAAGAAATAGAAAACGCAGTAGCGATCTACGACGGATTTATTCAGACGGGTAACGAGGACCTTAACCTCGTTATTGCGGAGAAAAGTTTGTTTTGTAAAAAATATGGGGTTCAGCTCAGCTGTATAATCGACGGACGAAAATTATCCTTCATGGCGTCGAGTGATATTTATTCGCTGTTCGGAAACGCTTTCGATAACGCTGTCGAAAGTCTTAAAAATGTCGAGGATAAGGACAGGCGTTTAATAAGCCTGAACGTACAGGTGCGCGGAAATTTCCTGGGTATCAGCATGGAAAACTACTGCAACAAAGAGCTGGAATTCGTTGACGATTTACCTAAAACGACTAAAGGAGAAGAATATTATCACGGTTTTGGCATGAAGAGTATGCGTTATATAACCGAAAAATACGG
>JAFTMM010000148.1 GCA_017452405.1 Clostridia bacterium
ACGGTTGCAATTCATGATTTGCGGAGCAAATCAATTCATGCGCTCGTAAGAGCGCAATTCATGCACCGCAGGTGCAATTCATAGCGTAGCGCTATCCCGCACCGCAGGTGCAATTCATAGCGCAAGCGTTGCTATATGCCTTTTTGACTAGCCTTGGAAGGCAGAGAGTGACGCTCAGGCGCGCAACAGTCGAAGGAGTTTACTGCTGTGGCGATGCGCAGGGCGCGAGCCGAGTAAACGACTGAGAGCGTAGTCCGTAGATGTGCGAATATATGCCTTCCAAACTATATATCGAGGTCTTTGGTATCAATAAGCTTCGCATTCTCCTCAATAAACTTACGTCTAAGTTCGGGTTGGTCGCCCATGAGGGTAGTGAAGATTTCGTCAGCTTCGAATGCGTCGTCCATCGTTATACGGATAAGCGTACGATTTTCGGGGCTCATGGTCGTTTCCCAGAGCTGATCCTTGCTCATCTCACCAAGACCTTTGTAACGCTGTACTTCGCAACCTTTTCTGCCGATTTCGTCCAGCTTGGTAGCGAGTTCTGCGTCGGAGTAGGCGTATTCAATACGCTTGCCCTTGCTGATTTTATAGAGCGGAGGCATAGCCGAATAGACGTGCCCTTTTTCGATAAGCGGACGCATGAAATTGTAGAAGAATGTAAGGAGCAGAATACGGATATGCGAGCCGTCAACGTCCGCGTCGGTCATACAAATAATCTTGTCATAGCGGAGTTTGGACTCGTCGAAGTCCTCGCCTATTCCGCAACCGAAAGCCGTTATCATAGCCTTGATCTCGGCGTTTTCGAGTATACGGTGGAGGCGCGCTTTCTGCACGTTGAGGATTTTACCACGGAGCGGGAGTATTGCTTGGAAACGACGATCTCTGCCCTGCTTTGCCGTACCGCCTGCAGAATCACCCTCGACTATATAAATTTCGGTGTTTGCAGGATCTTTGTCCGAGCAGTCGGCGAGCTTGCCGGGCAAGGTCGAGCCTTCAAGTACGCCCTTACGGCGAGTCATTTCTCTTGCGTTACGCGCCGCGTCACGCGCGTGAGCAGCGGTAATGGTTTTAAGTACGAGTTCTTTGGCGTGCTGGGGATTTTCTTCGAGGTAAGTTCCCAATCCCTCGGTGAGCGCCTTAGCCACGATACCGCGCATTTCGCTGTTGCCGAGCTTGGTCTTAGTCTGACCTTCGAACTGCGGATTTTTAAGTTTGACGGACACGATTGCGGTCAAACCCTCGCGAACGTCCTCGCCCGACAGTCTGTCGTCGTCCTTCATCATGCCGTTTTTGTGCGCGTAATCGTTGAGGAGCTTGGTGAGCGTGTTGCGGAAGCCTTCAAGGTGCGTTCCTCCCTCCTCGGTGTTAATATTGTTTGCGTATGCGTATATGTTCTCGTTATAGCCGTCGTTGTACTGCATTGCAATCTCGACTTCATTATCCGAGTTTTTCTTTTCGATATAGAGCGCCTGGGGAAAAAGCGTTTCCTTACTGCGATTTAAGTACTCAACGAAATCGAGTATACCGTTGTCAAAGCGGAAGCTTTCGCTTTTCTCCCTGCCCTCGCGGTTATCTATAAGCTTGACGGTAAAGCCCTTATTTAAGTACGCTACTTCGCGTAAGCGCTGACGAATGGTTTCGAAGTTGAAGTCCACCGTTTCAAAAATGTCGGGATCGGGCATAAAGGAAACCTTAGTTCCCGTCTTATCCGTGTTACCGATAACGGCAAGGTCTTTCATAGGCACGCCACGGTTAAAACGCTGACGGTGAATTTTACCGCCACGACAAACCTCGACGTCCAGCCACTCGGAAAGCGCGTTAACGACGGTTACGCCCACACCGTGCAGACCGCCCGACACGTTATATCCTCCACCGCCGAACTTACCACCTGCGTGAAGGTGAGTCATAACGACTTCGACAGCCGAAACCTCGACCGTCTTACCATTTTTGACGATCTTCTTTTTATCAACAGGTATTCCGCGACCGTTGTCGGTTATGGATACGCTACCGTCACGAGCAATTTCCACGGTGCAGGTATCGCAATAGCCTGCAAGCGCCTCGTCTACGGCGTTGTCAACGACCTCGACGATAAGGTGGTGCAAGCCCCTTGCGTCGGTTGATCCGATATACATTCCGGGACGTTTTCTTACGGGATCGAGTCCCTCCAGCACCTGAATATTATCGGCTGTATAACTGCCTTTGACCTTTTCTTCCATATTAGTCTCCTTATGCTGTTTATATTATAACATTTTCAGGTGAGAAAATAAAGTATTTTAAGCTATTTTCTCAATTTTCTCCTATTCAATTTTGTCGAAATGCGCTGTAACGCCGTAAAATGCCCCTAAAAGGCGTGCTAAGCCAAATCAATAAAAAAGAGCGGAGGACGTTTCCTCCGCCCTAAGGCGAAAATTTGTAATGAACCTTTTTTCTTGCGCACCGCTTCTCATTCCCTTCGGTTGCGCCAGAAATGCACGCATATACGGCGCGACGCGTCATAAACAGTCCTGTGGACTGTTTATAGCCAAAGCGGGGAGCAATCTATGATTGCGACCTGGAATCATTTTCGTTCTTTCACTTGAAAATCCGCTTGTCGCCGTGAGGCAG
>JAFTMM010000149.1 GCA_017452405.1 Clostridia bacterium
CGAAGCAAGATCCCGTAGTGGCGCTTCGAACGGAGTAAATATTCCTTTTGAATTTTTTAGGTTTGTCGCAAACAACTTATTAAGCGATAGGATCGCAGAGATTCTATCGGTCACTTTGCTCCCTTCAGAAAGACACGGCATCCTTAGCGAAGAGGTTTGAGCGTAGTCAATGAATATTCGGTTCTCCTTAAGGTGCGTTGCGTTTATGGCGCATGCGTCAGCAAGCGTTAGCGGTGCGCAAGGAAAAAGCGTTGTTTGCAATTTATTACAATTAAAAACTTTATACACCATAAAAAAGTGAGTTCGAATTTTCGAACTCACTTTTTTTATAGTTACCTAAAATACGGCAAAAGTTTGATTTTCACACAATTAACACATTGGTTCACAAAGTTAACATAATTTTTCACAAAATTTTCAAAAATGAAACGATATGTGGACACGACGCTGTCCACATAGTTTTGCTATAATATATGCGAACAATTGTTCAGAAGATATTTCATTTTTGAAGCTCGTTTACGCTAACGTCTACTCTCGTCCTTTGCCTTTCTGCCTGTAAGTAGAAAAACAAGCAGAAAGGCAGGGAGCGCGAGGGAAACGATTAGGATTATTACAACGGGAAGCGAAAGATTGCTAGCGTAAGGACTATCCGAGCTAATCGGTGGCTGAGTGGACGGATTGTCCGAGGCGGGGGGATCGACAGCTTGAATGACGTTTTCGTCGGGGAGTACGATAGAAACGCCTTCACTGCCTACGTAACCGCGCATAGTTCCTGCCGTACCTTTAAGCCTACAATAATATACGCCGTTATTATTTGCCTTTCCATACAGAAAAAGAGTGTCAGAGGCGGTGACGGGACAAAGGACGGAGGAGCAGTTTTCGTCAGAATATAGATACACCGAGGCGATACCGTGCTTGAGCGTAACCGATCCGCCGGTAGCATACTTAGTGACAGGCTCGTAATCCACCTTTTCAGTACTGCCGTGACGGACGTAGCCGGATAGGTCGAGATAGGTTACCCGATCAAACTCGTCGCCTTCTTCTTCGACGGCAACGAAATAGGTTTCGGGCAGATAGAAAAGACAGGTGAAATCCACGCCGTCGTAGACGTAGAACGGCACGGATTCGCCTATAAAAGAATATTCCACGCTCGGCAACGCCAAAAGTATAACGGCTTGAAGTAATAAAAGAGTCTTCATTGCAAAATTATAACACTTTACTTATAACGCAAATTGACGTAAGCGGTTAATTATTGTCGAATAAAAAGAAAAGATATTGCCTTACTCGTAAGGCGTGAATTGCAAACGCATTTTGCCTTACAAGTAAGGCATGAATTGCAAACGCATTTTGCCTTACAAGTAAGGCATGAATTGCAAACGCAAATGCATTTGCATGAATTGACGGCTACGCCGTCATGAATTCTCGCTTCGCTCCATGAATTGACGCTTACGCGTCATTATGGATGAATTTATGAGATCCTATCTTACGCTCCAGGATGACAGAGGTGGGTTTTCTTATAAAGAGGTGTTTCTCCAAACTTACTCCATTTGTCATTCTGGAATGGAGCGGAGCGGAGTGATAGAATCTCATCCGCAATGCAACCGATAGGTTGCAATTCATGATTTGCGATTAGCAAATCAATTCATGAACGCTTGCGTTCAATTCATGCGACGAAGTCGCAATTCATAGCGAAGCGCAAATGCTCGTAAGAGCGCAATTCATAGCGAAGCGCTCATGCCCCGCAGGCGCAATTCATAGCGAAGCGTATATGCACTAGTAAGAGCTTAATTAGCGCGTGGAGCGCAAGGAGCAAAGATGACTGAAAAAGAAATTATATTAAAACTAAGAAAAATTGAGAGGAAACTTGACGAGGCGAGAAAGAACAACCGTCTTGCCCATTATAACGAGCCTCCTCTCGTACATAAAAAACAAATTGAATTCCATAAATGTCAAAAACGCAATCGATGGGTATTCGGCGGAAACCGTAGCGGAAAGACGGAATGTGGAGCGGTTGAAGCGGTATGGCGCGCGCGTGGCATACATCCTTACCGCAAGAACAAACCGACGGAAGGCTGGGTAGTTTCGCTCACGCGTGAAGTTCAACGTGACGTAGCGCAACGGAAAATCCTTTCTTATTTGAAAAAAGAATGGATAGCCGACGTGGTAATGGTATCCGGCAAATCCTCCGCTCCCGAAGGAGGCGTTATAGACTACATT
The DNA here is from genome assembly GCA_017452405.1 of Clostridia bacterium. Lineage (GTDB taxonomy): Bacteria > Bacillota > Clostridia > Christensenellales > Pumilibacteraceae > Protoclostridium. The sequence goes on from JAFTMM010000149.1 coordinate 2,215, forward strand.
CTCGTTCACAACGTGTTCGGCTCGACCTCACGCATAGGCTTTAAGTCCTGCGAAAGCGGTCGCGAGAAATTCCAGGGCGCAAGTCTGGACTACGTGTGGTTTGACGAAGAACCACCCGAGGACGTTTACGACGAGTGTCGTATGCGCGTGTTTGACCGCAAGGGCGAAGTGTTCGGAACTATGACGCCACTCAAAGGGCTAACTTTCGTTTACGACAAAATCTATATGTCCGACGACCCTGAAGTGTGGTGTGAGTTTATGGAATGGGCGGACAATCCGTATCTGGACGGCGAGGAGGTGGAGAGTTTGACTGCGTCGCTCTCTGAGGACGTACTCGAAAGCCGAAGATACGGGCGGTTCATAAAGCGTAGCGGACTAGTATATCCCGAATTCAATGAGAACGTACACGTCATTGACCCTTTCGACGTACCCGTCGAGTGGCAGGACTGTCTGTCAATTGACCCCGGTCTTAACAATCCGCTGGCGTGTCTGTGGTTTGCCGTTGACGGTGACGGAACGGTGTTCGTGGTTGGCGAGCACTATTCTGCCGGAAAGGATATCGACTGGCACGCCGAAAAAATACGCGAAAAATGCGCAGAGCTTAAATGGCGCACGGACGGAAAAGGTCGGGTAAGCGCGCTAATTGACTCTGCGGCAAATCAGCGCACGTTAGCAGGTATGCGAAGCGTGAGTGAACTGTTCCGTGACCGCGGTATCCTCGTTAATTCAAACGTAAACAAGGATCTGTTCAGCGGAATTAACACGGTCAAGTCTTATCTGTCGGGCGCGCCCAAGCTTTACGTTTTTCGTAATTGCGTAAATCTGATACGCGAGCTTAAAACGTACGCGTGGGGTGAGGGCGAACGACCGGTCAAAAAAGACGACCATTGCGCCGATGCGCTCAGATATTACGTCATGAGCAAACCGACGGGGAAGATTGCGCCTACGCCCCTAACGCCAATACAGATGGATAAGGAGCGGTTGGCGAAAATTGCGCTCCGCAGAAATTCTTACCTTCGCTAACAGCCGAAAGGAGAATTATGGACAAAGAAAAGTTAATAAAAGCGCTGAAAAAGCGGGCGTTCGGTTATACGGTCAGCGAGCGTTCGACCGAGTACGACTCGGAGGGTAACGAAATAAAGAATAAGGTAACGACCAAAGAAGTTTCGCCCGACCTATCAGCGATTAAAATGCTACTCGAATTGGGCGTAGAAGAGGAGCTTGACGAAAAACAGCTTGAAGAGGAGCGCGATCGTCTGCTTCAGCTTCTTGCCCAAACGAAAAAAAAGAAAAAGGAGAAAGACTAATGCAACTCGTTAAATGTAAGTATCGCATTAAATGCGAATTAGGCGCGTGTGGAAACCGCGCCGACTACTCTCTTCTCCCTGCAAGGTCCGGCATTCGTAGCATATTACACGTATGCGAGCCCTGCCTGACCGAACTCTCCGCTCTTATAAGCGAGGAGCTTGGAGAAAAGGAGGGTAAATGAAAAAGAAAAAACTTATCAGCATAGAGTCTGCCCAGCGTGAGGCGGACAGGCTGACTGCTCTTGCCGTCCGTAAGGACTACGAGCGAAGAAAGGAGGAGAGACGAAGTATCGAATCGCAATGGACGCTTAACGCGTGTTTCCTTGCAGGGCGACAGTTCGTGGAAATAGGGCCTATGCTCGACGTTACCGATACTCTTCCCGAATATCCTTGGCAGGAGCGACAGGTGTACAATCACGTAGCACCTATCGTGGAAACCCGTCTTGCTAAACTTGCTTCGGTGCGCCCCGTTATGAGCGTGCGACCGGCGTCCTCGTCGGAAAGCGACCTCAAAACCGCGAACGCATCTACCAAGATTTTGCAGGCAGTCACGTCCAAAATGGAAACGGACAACGTAATTTCCCGCGCAACCACGTGGAGTGAGCTTACCGGTAGCGCATTCTACAAGGTTGCCTGGGAGGGAGGAAAGGGCAGGGGTGACGTAAGGATAACCGCCGTATCACCTTACGAAATCTATCCCGATAGCCTCGGCGCGTGCGGTCTTGACGAAGTACGTTCGCTCATTCACGCAAGAGCAGTACCCGTCAGCGAAATCTCGTCGGTATACGGAAAAGAAGTGGAGGCGGAGGACGTGGAACTTGCGCTTCCCGAACGCGCCTCGTTCACTAATCTTCCGGATATCCGAACGAGTAAGAGAGACGACTGCGCTATTCTTATCGAGAGATACGAAAAGCCCAGCGCGCAAAAACCTAACGGCGAATTGCTTATCGTAGCAGGCGAGACTCTGCTTTTTGCAGGTGAGTTGCCTTACGTAAACGGAGTGGACGGAGCTCGAGATCTGCCCTTCGTCAAGCAGGACGCCATCGTAACCCCCGGCGCGTTCTTCGGAACGTCCATGATAGAACGCGCAATACCCGTTCAGCGCGCCTATAACGCCATTAAGAACCGCAAGCACGAGTTCATGAACCGTATTTGTTGCGGAGTGCTTGCCGTAGAGGACGGCGCGGTAGACGAGGACGAATTGACGGAGAGCGGGCTTAAACCCGGATCGGTAATCGTGTACAGACAGGGCAGTCAAGCCCCGCGCATGATGGATCAGGGCAACGTTCCGTCCATCTTTTCGTCAGAGGAAGCAAGGCTGGAAGAGGAATTCAACGTAATAACGGGCGTGAGCGACATCATGCGCTCGTCCAGCGTTCCCATCAACGCTTCCAGCGGTACGGCAATCCAGCTTCTTATCGATCAAGACGATACGAGGCTGACCATAACTTCGGACATCATCAGAGCTGCAGTTCGCGACGTGGCAAAGATGACGTTGAGGTTATACAAACAGTTTGCAAGCGACAAACGCTTGACTCGTTGCGTAGGCGACGACGGACAGGTGGAACTCATTGAGTGGAAAGGCTCCGATCTTGGAGAGTGCGACGTGGTATACGATACCGTAGCGGAAACGGCTAACAGCCGTTCGGGCAAACAATCGCGACTTCTCGAACTTCTGAACCTCGGTCTGCTCACTGACGAAAACGGCAAACTTGGCGTTGCCACCAAGCACAAATTGCTTTCGGCATTTGGCTACGGCAGTTGGGAAACTCTTTCCGAGCTCCAGAGCTTGCACGAACAGAAAGCGGATAAGGAAAATCTTGCGCTCATAAGCGGTGAAAAAGCTGAGGTTGACGAAATCGACGATCACGAAATTCACGAACGTTCTCATATCCGCTATATGCTGTCGGGTGAGTTTGAAAAGGCTTATGGCAAGGATCCCGACTTAAAGGAGCGTATGCTTGTCCACGTAAGATCGCACAGGTCTATGTCTGCGCTTGCAAAGGAGGCAGGTAAGTATGAGAGTCAGACGCAGCAGTCGGCGTGAGCTTAAAAATAAGCTGGAAGCGCTGACGGCAGAAAACCTTGCCTTAAAATCACAATTAAAAGAAATGGAGCCGGCTACAACCGTAGCAGACAGTCCTGCGAACGAAAGCAGAGTCGCAGTCAAACCTGCTACCGAAAACGAGCCGATCTCCGCTACGCCTATAATCTGCGGTGGATTTCCAACCAGAGTCTCCGCAGTCAAGGCGCACGACTTAAAAGAAGCCAAGGCGCTTGCAATGGAATACCTTGCAAGATGCTAAGGCAAAAAGTTTACCAAACAAACAAAAATAAAATAAAAAATAAGGAGAATTAAAATAATGGTAACTATCAATTCAGCAGAAAACGCTCTTAAGAGCGTATATCTCGGAGCAGTCACCGAACTGCTCAATACTAAGGTAAACCCCCTCATGACCAAGATCGAACAGACTACTTCGGACGTTTGGGGTAAGGAAATCAGAAAAGCCGTATCCGTTGGCATTAACGGCGGTATCGGCGCAGGCGACGAAGCAGGTAGCCTTCCTGCTGCTCACGGCAACAGCTACTTGCAGTTCGTAAGCACTCTTAAAAACCTCTACGGTCAGATCGAAATCTCGGACAAGGCTATCAGAGCTTCCGCGAACGACAGAGGCGCTTTCACCGACCTTCTTAACGCCGAAATCGACGGACTTCTCAAAGCGAGCAAGTTCAACCTCGGCAGAATGCTTTACGGTGACGGTACCGGTCTTCTTGCAATGGTGGTTGATACTGACGGCTTTACCATGGACGTTTCGGACACCCGCAACCTTATCGAAGGTCTTGCCGTAGACTTCTACAGCGAAGATACTCCCGTGCTTACCAACGCGCATATCCTTGCAGTCGATCATCGTAACGGCACTATCACTATCGATAAATCTGCTACTGCCATCGATCCGGGTAGCAATATGTACGTGCAGGGAAGTAAGGATAGAGAGATTACCGGTCTCGGCGCAATCTTCGATACTACTAAGCCTCTTTACGGTATCGATAGATCCACTTCTTCCGTTCTCAATCCTATCAAGAATTCTTCCACCGGAGCGCTCAGTGAGACCGTTATCCAGAACGTTATCGATAGATTGGAAACCCAAGCAGGTAGCAACGTTGACTTTATTGCCGTAAGCGCAGACGTAAAGTACGCATACATGGACTACATGGCGCAGTACAAGCGTAATATCGACGTTATGAACCTTGACGGTGGATTCAAGAGCATGTCGTTCAACGGAATTCCTCTCGTTTACGACCGTTTCGTTCCCGACGGTACTATGTACCTTCTCGATACCAGCGCTTTCCATTTGCATCAGCTTTGCGATTGGCGCTTCCTCGAAACGGAAAACGGCAATATCCTTCGTCAGAGCCAGGGTTATCCCGTATATACCGCAACTCTCGTTAAGTATTGCGATCTCGTATGCGACAGACCTAACGGTCAGGCGGTAATTAACGGTATCTTAACCTAAGGAGGACGAATGAGCGGAGCGCATCTTCGCCCCGTTACGGACGACGTGTACTTTATCGCTTCGAGATTGAAAGAGGTTGATCCGACCTACTACGTCGTTTATAATCTCTTAAAATCAAGATATGAAGTACATTCGGACGAGCAGAGGGGTAACACCCTCTGCTTCGTCGTTCCGTACGGCGACCTCGACGCGCGAACGGTGGAGTACGCCAAACGTACGCGTAACCCGTCGTTCGGCAAAGCTTCGGGGGACTGGAAAAGGAGAAAACAATGATTAAAGATATTATTATTTCAGCTCTCGGTATGCTTAATCTTACTTCCGAAGCGGAAAAGATCGAGAGCGGAGAAGAAAAGATTACGGCAGAATTTCTGCGCTTATACAACCTCGTAATCAGCGAAATCAACGACGTTTACCGCCGTGAGCACGCTACTGCGCCTAAAGCCACGAGTATATACGACGACGCGTGCGAGTTCTACGGAATATCCGATCGTGTAATAGCTTACGGTGTGGCGGCGGAGTACTGCATTACTCAAGGCCTTGACGAGGCTGAACTGTGGGACGAGCGCTATAAAAGCGCGCTTGCCATGGCTAAGCGAAAGCGCATTTCCATTAGCGCGAGGAGGTTGTTATGAACAGAATAAAGATGCCGGGAGGCGGAAGCCGACGACTGCTCCGTAACTTTTCGGCTAACGTAGATATGCGGTTTGACGATGCGGTGCTTGCGGAAGGAACGGCGTCGAAGATTAGCGGTTTTGACGTAACGGACGGCGCGCTGACCGACGGCTACGGCGTAGAGGACTGCCCCGAATATTCGGGCAAGAAAGGACAGACGGTGTGGCAGTTTACGCGCTACGATAACGAAGCAAACGAGTATAAGACGTGCAATATGTATTGCGACGTTAACGGCTACGTTCATTATAATTACGGAGACGGTTGGGTAATTCTTCAGCACGTGAGCTTCTCCACTTTGCCCGACGCGCTGACTTACCGCCTTTACGGCGACGACAGCCTCATAATGACGTCGCCTACGGATAAGATGTTCGTGTGGGACGGCGTCAGCTCCGCACAGCGCATAATCGATTGTCCGTTCATATCCTCAATGACTATGCACTACGAGCGCATGTTTGCAACCACGCCGGGCGAGAGCAATGCCGTATACTATTCCGACGACCTTGATCCTACTAATTGGAACGCTTCGTCCATGACGGAGGGCGGTTACGTACAGCTTCTTGACGAGCGCGGAAAGCTACTCAAAGTAGTGGACTTCCTTGACTACGTCTACGTCTTTCGCGAGTACGGCATTTCGCGTGTGACGGCTTATGCCGATCAGATGGATTTCCGTGTTGCCAACCTCTACGTGAGCGGTGGAAGAATTTATCCGGGAAGCGTATGCGTGTGCGGTGACACGGTCATGCTACTTGCTTCGGACGGGCTGTATTCGTTCGACGGCTACAACGTCACGAAACGGCTTAAAACCGTCAAGTTCCTACCTTCACCTCATTCGACGGCGGTGTACGCGGACGGAAAGTATTATCTTTCCGCTTGCATAGAGAACGAGGGCGAGAACGATACTCTCGTAGTTTACGACCTCGGTGCAGGTACGTTTACGCTCTCTCCGCTTTCTATCAAAAAACTGTGCAAGGCGGGCGAAAACGTGTACGCGATTATGAACGACAACCGCATAGGCAAAGTGACCAAGTGCGGTAGCGTGTTCGGACAGCCTTACGAAAAAGTGTGGGAGAGCGGTGAAACGGATATGCAATCGGGCGAAGTTAAGACCATTTCGCTCATAACCGCGCGTAGTGACGGCAAAGCAACGCTGACGCTGACCGCCGACGGCAAGAGACGAACTTTCGAGCTCACGCCGGGCGGTGGCATAACGAGGATTAAGCCGACGGTGAGCGGAAAGGTATTCCGCTTTCGTCTGTCGTCCTCCGAAACGGACGCTAATATCAGCCGTCTGGGCTATACGGTGCGAGGTGGATAATGGACTACGGCAAAGAAGCTTATATCAAAG
>JAFTMM010000150.1 GCA_017452405.1 Clostridia bacterium
GTCATTTTGCTCAAAAATCTCCTCGCATCTGCTACTTTCTCCTATCAAACAGTATGTTTGGAGAAGTACTACTATGAGATCCTATCGTACCACTCAGGATGTCACAACAAGTTACTCATCACAAAGTAAAGACCTTAAAGGCGTTCAGGAGAGTTCGAGAACCCACCGCAAGGGTTCTCGACGCTTTTTGATCAAACTTTTTAGCGCATCAAAAGTTTGTACTATAAAGTAACTATACAAGAAAACCTCACCTATTTACATTCAATAAGCTGGCTAACGTATACCAATTTTAAAATCTTAAGATCAAACTTTTTAGCGAAAAAGTTTTATTTACTTGCCTAACTTCCCTATAAATTATATAATACTACTATGACTTACAGCAGTTGCAATTTATGTCCAAGAGAGTGTGGCGTAGACAGACGAAAGACGCGCGGTTACTGCGGAGCGCGCGACAATGCAATCGTCGCCAAAACCATGCTACACTTTTGGGAAGAACCGTGCGTGAGCGGAACAAAGGGAAGTGGCGCGGTGTTCTTCTCCGGTTGTAACCTGCGTTGTAATTTCTGTCAAAACCGTGACATTTCCTTTACCCTACGAGGCGAGGAGTATACGGCTGAAATGCTGACGGAAAAGTTTTTCGAGTTAGCAAGAGAGGGCGCGCATAATATTAATCTCGTAACGGCAACGCCCTATCTGCCCACCGTAACCGAAGCGATAATTCGCGCTAAAACTCACGGATTGAATTTGCCCGTCGTATACAATACCGGTGGTTATGAAAAAGTCGAAGCGATTAGGGCGCTTAACGGACTCGTGGACGTATACCTGCCCGACTTCAAGTATTCCTGCTCGGCGCTATCTGCCAAGTATTCAGGAGCGCAAGACTATCCAGAAATTGCAATGCGCGCCATTGACGAAATGGTAAAAAGCGTCGGCGCGCCTATCTTTGAAAACGGACTAATAAAAAAAGGCGTAATAATCCGTCACCTCGTTCTTCCCGGTCACAAGGAGGACTCCAAAGCCGTTCTGCGCGCGATTGCCGAGCAGTGGGGAACGGACGTAACGGTGAGCGTAATGCGTCAATTTACGCCCGAATTTGCAAGCGAGGATTGCGACTTAAAACGCCGTATAACAACCTACGAATACAACTCGGTGCTGGAAGAAGCAGATAGACTCGGACTGAGTGGCTACGCGCAAGGAGCGGATTCTGCAACCGCAGACTACACGCCCGACTTCGCAAATAAATAATAACCAAACGTCCTTACCGTTATTAAATAACGTTAAAATATTTCGTTTAATATTTTCCGATCGGGGCATAATCACGGTATGAAAATGCCTATAAGAGAGATTACTTATCTGGTCGGGGACTGCGCGGAGAAGCGCAGACTGATGCGCGTCGGCGGTGTAAGCTTAGCGCGCGCAATGAATGACGAAGTTTCCGCTATTTGCAGAATGGGAGGAAAAGACTATTATGTAATCGGTAAACATCCCTTTTCTTCTTTTACGGTGTGGCAGTATATGCGCTACGAGCGCGCCTTGCTTTCGCCCGTACCGCTCACCAAAACGTCGGCTAAGGAGCTACTAAAAAAAGCCGGACTGCATATTTCGCTGTCTAAGCGCTTAGGCAGTCTGTCCGTAGTTAAGCGCAGACTCGTAACAGTCCTTTCGAGAATAACGGACTCCACTTCGTCAGTAGCCCTATCGCTTGACGGCGTACCGTACTCTATGCGCCTCAAACGCCAGCTTCGTAGGGCGTCTGCCAAACTGCGCAAAACTTACGGATTGTACGTGGCTGTCACCGATAGCCGTTTTGCGGTTAAAGGCAACGGCGTGGAAATCCGTCCCAACACGCTTTTCGTGCGCTCTCGCAAAAAGTACCGCTCCGGTGTTGTCCGTCGCGCTTCGCTTATCGAAGGACTGAAAGCCCGCTTTGCCGAACCTCCCGTTATTGAGAAAGGAATGGTAGTGTGTGTGAAAGAAGTTCACTAAAAACAAATAGAAAAACACCTCTAAAGTTAAAACTTCGGAGGTGTTTTGTTTAGTGAAACATTTTGCAGATATATTAAAAATGTTTCAGTAGTAATGAAAGATTTTACAAATTAGGAAAAATGTTTCAGTAGTAATGAAAGATTTTGTTGACAATGGCAAAACGTTTCAGTATAATATTAATGTTTGGAGGTAATATGATACAGAGGGAGCATTACATAAAATCGGTAAGAGCTTTTTATGATTCGGACTTGATAAAAATAATCACTGGAATTCGTCGTTCTGGTAAATCCATAATATTAGAACAGATAATGTCCGAAATAAAAGAAAAAACGGATAATATTATTTATTTGAATTTTGAAGACAAGCGCTTAACGTCAAACATAAAAAACGGAAGGCATTTGATTAATTACGTGGAAAAGCACCGAAAGACGGGGAAATGCTATCTTTTTTTTGACGAGGTGCAAGTTTTGGAAGATTGGCATGAAGCATGTAAGACCTTGCGTTTGTATGATAATTCGTTATTTATTATAGGCTCTAACTCAAAATTGTTATCCGGAGAGTTTACTAAAGAATTAAGCGGTAGATACGTTTCTTTTCGAGTTAGACCGTTTGTTTATAAAGAAATAATAGAATATGCTAAGGAATTAGGTAGGGAAATCTCTGTAACTGATTATTTGGTTTGGGGCGGATTTCCTAAGCGTTTTGAGTTTAATAGCTTAGATTCACAGCTTATTTATTTGAATGATCTTGACGATACGATAGTTTTTAATGATTTACTACGAAGATATAAAATTCGAAAAGAAAACCTTTTTAAAAGCCTCGTGAATTACGTTTTACGCTCCAATGGCAGAATATTTTCCGCAAAGTCCATTTGCGAATATATAAAAAGAGAGCATGAATCATGTTCTTTAAATACGATTATGAAATACCTCGGCTATCTTAAAGAAGCGTATATAATTGAATCGATCAAGCAATTTTCTACCAAAACAAAAAAAGAGCTGAGTTATTACACGAAGATTTATAATGCAGACGTAGCATTTAATTCAATTCGATGCCAAGATAATCGATTTGATTTAACCCATAATCTTGAAAACGTTGTGTATAACGAACTTTTATATATGGGTTATAATTTATACGTTTATAATAATGTGGGGAATGAAATAGATTTTCTTGCACAGAAAGGCAATAAAAAATATTTTATTCAGGTAGCATACTGCGTAGCGGAAGAAAAAGCGTATAATCGAGAATTCAAGGCGTTCAAGGGAATAGACAATCTATCACAAAAAATCTTGATTACCAACGACGAGATTGATTACTCCACAAGCACGGTCAAACATATCAAATTAAAAGATTTTTTACTAATGGACAGTTTGGATTAGAGTTACGTACGCTTCTAAAACAAAAAGGAACAGACCTCAAGGCTGTTCCTTTTTGTTTTTTAATCTTAACTCAAAAACAAATATACCAAATACCCGACGAGTCCGACGAGCATTATCGCTCCGCCAACTTTGTTTATGCGCTTGCCTTTTCCGATACCAACGCAGACGAGAAGAAGCGCGCCTGCTCCAAGACTTACGAGAATATCCACGAAGAAGCTAGAGGGGTACGGAATTCCGAAGATGAGGGCAGGTAGTCCGAGTATGAGCAATATATTCATAATATTGCTTCCGATAATATTGCCGAGCGCGAGATCGGTGTTACCCTTAACCGCAGCCACAACGCTGGTTACGAGTTCGGGGAGTGACGTGCCGAGCGCGACAACCGTAACCGACAGAATTTTTCGCGCGTTGTCGTTAGGGATAAGTTCGGTCAGCTTTTCCACGTTATTAACGACGAGGTCAGCGCCGAGAACTACGAAAGCAAGACCGACTAAGGTTATTACTATAAGAAACCAGACCTTGTCCTGCATACGGTCGTATGCGCCGAGTATGCCTCTTTTAATGCGAGGCGGTTCAGCCTTTTCGGCTTCGCTTATCTCGGTATGCGGAACGCCGTCGTCGGGAGAGGCAAGGAGCTTTTCCTTCTTTCGCTGTTTAACCGCGCCCACGACCATATATGCAATATACGCGCCGAAAAGCAGGACGAATATAAGTCCTTCGATATGCGAAACTTCCATAGGCGTAATAATCTCAGCTAAGAGGAACAGGACGGCGGTTACGACGCAAAGAAAGGGAATTTCGAGCATTGCCGTCTTTTTCTCCACGCCGAGGTTACGGATAAGGGAGGAAATGCCGAGTATAAGCAGAATATTAATAATATTACTGCCCACGACGTTACCCATTGCAATATCACCGCTACCACTGATTACCGACTTGAACGAAACGGCGAGTTCGGGCGCGCTCGTACCAAAAGCAACGATCGTCATTCCGATAACGAACGCAGACACGCGGAGCTTGCCTGCAATACCGCTTGCGCCGTCCACGAACATATCCGCGCCGATAATGAGCATCACCACACCGGCGATTATACATAATATCATTAAAAAAACGTCCATATTTTTCCTTAAAGCATAGGTGAAATAATTGAGCCGACTGCGCTGACTATGCGCTTCGGGATAGTCTGCTTAATCGTTTCTTTCGTCATTAGCTCGCACACTTCGAAGGTTTTTTCGAAGTCTGCTTTAACGTCTTTCAAGCACTCCGTCTTATACATCCAAACCCCACACTCGAAGTGGTGGATAAGAGAGCGGTAATCGAGGTTAATCGTACCGATCATACCCTCCACGTCGTCGCAAAGGTAGTTTTTAGCGTGCAAGAATCCGGGTAGATACTCGTAAATCTTTATTCCCGCCTTAACGAGCGGTTTATAATTTCTTCTCGTGATCCAGAATACGATCTTTTTATCCGGCACTCTCGGAGTTATGATGCGAACGTCCACACCGCGTTTAGCGGCGTTTATCAGAGCGGTCTGAATAGCGTGGTCGAGAATAAGGTAAGGCGTAGTTATATACATATAATCCTTAGCGTGATTAATCATGTTAAGGATACAGTTTTTGCCGACGTGATCCTCCATAAGCGGACGAGGGCTGTCACCGAAAGGCTGAATAATTCCCTCGGTATCGAACCACTCGTAATATTCGGGAATATAGAATTCGTAGTTTTCTAGTCTAGTATCGTCCTGCGCGTCAAACGTAGACATAAACAGCATAATAAGGTTCTGCACCGCTTCGCCTCTAATACGCACCGCCGAGTCCTTCCATTGACCGAGAGGGTGGGTGACGTTAATATACTCGTCGGCGAGATTGGCTCCGCCCATAAACCCTACCTTGCCGTCAACGACGGTAATTTTGCGGTGGTCACGGTTATTATGTACCGCGCTGGCTATGGGTGTGAACTTATTGAAGCGCAGGCAGTCAATGCCTTTTTCCTGCATTTTCTTATAGAAATTACTCTCGATATGTGGCAAAGAACCGATATCGTCGTATAACAGCTTGACTACCACACCGCTCTTGACCTTTTCTTCAAGAATGCTTTCGACCTTATCCCACATAACACCGCGCTCAATAATGAAGTATTCCATAAGAATATACTTCTCGGCTTTTTCAAGCTCTTCCACGAGCGCCTCAAAAAAGGTTTCGCCGGTAGCGAAGAAATCTGCTTTGGAGTAGCGGTGGGGGACGGCGGAGGAAGCGTTATAGAGGTATCTGCTGTGTCCGGCGTAGCTTCCGAGTACGTCCGCGCAATCGTCGGTGGACGTTGTATACTTCTTGCCTCGAGTGTAAATATCCAGATAAAGGAGCGTCTTTTTTCTGCTCATTCTGTTGTGCGAGAAAAAGAGGTAAAGCAGAGAGCCTGCTAAGGGCGCAAACACGAGAAGCGTTACCCACGCGAGTTTCGCTTCCGGTACCATATCTCGAACGGAAAGACGCGCAATAACTATAAGCGCAACCAAATAGTTAAATACGACCGCAATAATCTGGGAAACTTTAACGTCCCCAATCGTACCCGGAATGAAATCTATCAGAGCGTCAACAAGCATGCCGGATAAGAAGTAAACTCCTATCTGAGCAACGATTGCAAAAAGCGCTAATCCCGTTTTGCCCACGAGGGCTCTGAGTAGTTTCATAATATTTTCCTCCGAGTGAGTAAATAATAACAAAAACGGCGTAAAAAGTCAATAGGTAATTGGTGAAAACCGCATTTTATAATTATGTCGCTATTTTTACGGTATACCGTTAATTTTCTTGCAATTTCTGCAAAAAAATTATATACTACTCTCAGACGGATTTCAAGAAAGTATATCCTCTTATTTCCGCCCTATACTAAAAAAGCAAAATCCGAAAAAAAGGAGAATTTAAATCATGGCAAGAAAACCCATCATTGCAGGTAACTGGAAGATGAATATGACCAGAGTTCAGGCAACCGAGCTCATTGAAGAACTCAAGCCCCTCGTAAAGGATACTAAGAACGAAGTAGTTATTTGCGTTCCTTATACCGACCTTGACGTAGCCGTTAAGCTTTGCGAAGGCACGAATATTAAAGTTGGCGCGCAGAACGTAGCGTGGGCGGAGAAGGGCGCTTTCACCGCAGAAATTTCGGCGGACATGCTTCTCGAACTCGGCACTACGTACGTTATTCTCGGACACAGCGAGCGCCGTCAGTACTTCGGTGAGACGGACGCAAGCGTTAACGCAAGACTTAAAACCGCTCTTGCAAAAGGTCTCAAGCCCATCGTTTGCGTTGGCGAAACTCTTGAACAGCGTGAAAAGAACCGCACTAAAACCGTTATCCGCAAGCAGGTTATGGGCGGACTTGCAGGAATCAGCGAAGAAGATCTTCTTAACACCGTTATCGCTTACGAACCCGTTTGGGCTATCGGTACGGGCAAGACCGCTACCAGCGAACAGGCAGAAGAGACGATTAAGTTCGTTCGTAGCGTAATTGCTAAGATGTTCACCCGCAAGCTTGCTAACAAAGTTCGTATTCAGTACGGCGGATCTATGAATCCCAAGAACGTTAAAGAACTTATGGCTATGCCTAACATTGACGGCGGTATTATCGGTGGCGCTTCTCTCAAAGCCGGTGACTTTAGCCTTGTAGTTAACTACGATAAATAATTCAAGATAAAGCACTAAAAGGGAGAGAACGTCGTTTTCTCCCTTTTACTTTTATAGGAGGTTATGATGACTAAGTTTTACAAGGTGTCGAAGAGTCAGTTTATCGCAAGCGGTGGGGACGAGACCGTTTACGACGAGATAAAACTGCCCACTCGCGCGACTAAGGGTAGCGCAGGTTATGACTTTTTCGCGCCCACTCAGCTTAATATCCACGCGGGGGAAACGGTCAAAATCCCGACGGGTATCCGTTGCCAAATGGATAACGATCGCGTGCTTGCGATTTTTCCGCGCTCCGGTCTCGGCTTTAAGTACAAGCTTGCGCTTGACAACACCGTGGGAATTATAGACGCGGACTATTTTGGCGCGGATAACGAAGGGCATATTATGATTAAGATGACAAACCGTAGCGACGTTGATCTCGTAGTGGAAAAGGGCAAGGCGTTTGCGCAAGGCATATTCCTCGCCTA
>JAFTMM010000151.1 GCA_017452405.1 Clostridia bacterium
GTAGCTGGTCGTATTATTTGAATATTACGTTATATTGTAGGGCAGGGGCTTGCGCTCCTGCCGAAAGACGCGTCCTTGTCATCCTGGAGCGTAAGCGATAGGATCTACCCGTCATCCTGAGCGCAGTCGAAGGATCTCATGATCAAATCGCTTTACATCAAACTTTTTCCGTCAGAAAACGCATTTCCCACTACTTCGCCGAGTTTTATATACTTGTGGTTTATCGGATCGTAGGTGATAGGCTGGAGCTTGGCAGGATCAATCTTACCGCCTTTAAGCACGCTTTCGTCGGCGCTGACGTTGACAATTTCGCCAATAACGAGTTCTTCTTCCAGCACTTTGACGAGCTTACACTCAAGCGTCATGGGCAGTTCGTTAATAATAGGCGCGTCAACGTACTCGCTCTTTTCGGTCGTAAAGCCTGCTTTTGCAAGCTTATCAGGGATTTTGTCGCCCGACACTAAGCCGACGTAATCACATTCTTTGACGTAATTTGCCGTAGCCATGCTGACGGTAAACGCCTTTCTCAAGAGAATGTTTTTGAACGTCTTATGCGACAAGTCAATGCAGATTGCAATTTGATTTGAGTTAGCCGTTCCACCCCAAGCCGCATTCATAGCGTTCGGCGTTCCGTCCTCGTCGTAAGTCCCGATAATAAATACGGGCATAGGGTATAAGTGCGTTTGCGCGCCGAAATTTTTTCTCATTTTTGCCTCCGATTAGTTTTTATAATTAAGCCAAAGTCCGCCGTTTGCGAGCGGAGTAGCGGTTACGTTTTTAAACGTTAATAATCCCTTTTTCTTGTTTGCAAACAGGTCTATTCCATCCGAGCTGTCCGCCATGGGTACTGCTACGAGGCTTATTTCGTCAATAAGTCCTTCTTCAAAGAACAGCGTATCCGTCAGTCCACCACCTTCAAGCATAAGTTTTTTAATCCCGAACAGGTTAAAAAGCTTTTTCAGCATAAGAGCGCAATCAATTTCGTCTTCACCGCAAAAAATATACGAGATGCCTTTACTTTTTAGGAATGCTACGTACTCGTCGCTTGCCTGCGCCGTCAGGACTTCGATAATATGCGCGTCGTCGTATCCGGGATCGGGATCGTGAATTTCCGAGTCGCTCCAACCCAGCCGACCGTGCGGATCGATAGATACGGCATAGAAGTCGTGACGTTTGGCTACGTAGTCCTCGCGCGCTACCTTTGCGCGGTAAAAGGGGGAGAGGTCGGGCTTTGCTCCCTGCGTAAAACTCCCCTCCATAGTGATCCGTCCGCACGCAAACGCTCTTGAAGCGTACTCACGGTGAATACGGTAATATTCCTCGCAATAAACGTCCGCAAGTTCACTCGATAAAAAATCGCCGGTAATCTTTCCGTCAATCGACGTCAGCATGTGTAAAATAACGTATGGTCTGTTCATTATTTATCTTCTTCAATAATTGAGCTTAAATCTCTTAAATTTAACTTATATTAAAAAGGACAACATTGCCAGTCCTATCAAGAAGCAAACGAGGAAGTTTAATCCAAATATTGCAATTCCGACAATGATTTTCAGCCACGCTTGTTTAATGCTTCTCATAACGTAGAAGTTCAGTATAGTAAAAACTCCGCTGATACCACCGCCGATTGCACCGCCTACGATAGGCACTATTGCTGCGAGAGATGGAACAGCACCCCATACGAGCATAAAAACGAATTGAATAACAGCGATAGTAATTTCGTACCACTGCGCGCTAGGAGCTAAGGTTATGACGTCTCCGTCAATGGAAAGTTTAGTGCCTGTGACTATGTTTCCGGTAACGATAGCTGTTTTAGTCCCTTCTTCCGATTCAAGAGAGAAAGAGCGTTTGCTCGTTTGAGCCAAGGGAGTTCCGTTTATAGAAACACTGAACTGCCCTGTAAGAAACGACTGTTTGCAAGAAATTTCGCCGTACTTTTCATGATTTACGTTTGTTGTCATAGTTCCTCCTTACTTTTTTCTTTTTATTATATATTAAACTAGATAATTATGTCAACTTTTTGAAAGAAAAAGTTAAACTTGCTAATAATACAATGAGTTCGTATTAACGTAAGAGAATAAAAGTACAATAAGAAGTAAAAAATATAAGCAAGGCAAAATAAGATATGCCTAAATATATTTTTAACTTTTTTGCAAAAATCACTTGACATATTTTTCCCATTATAATATAATACCACTGCTGACAAGAAATCAGCCGATATAATCCTCGGTAGCTCAGTCGGTAGAGCACGCGGCTGTTAACCGCGCTGTCGTAGGTTCAAGTCCTATCCGAGGAGCCATCTTGCATTGATAAAATAGCTGTCAGTGCATAAAAAGACGAGATTTATTCAATCTCGTCTTTTTTATTCTTTAAAAACTGCATAAAATGGTATAAAACGGAATATTTATTCGCTCAAAAAGTTGGGCAATAATGTTGCGTTTTATAGCTGTCATTTTGCGATTTTCCAGAATAAGTAGGTTATGAACTGAAACGGCAACTTTTTTTAGCAAATTTTTCTAAGGAATATTATAGCCATTGCGCCCAAAAAGGTTTTTATAGCATTAGGCGAAGAAGATGAAAACAATCCAAACGCAATAAAATACTACAATGAAATCATTAAAAAAATTAGGGTAGAAATACCTGCGTGCAATATTTTCTTAATAGGTTTGTTGGGCGAAAGCGAGTATATAAAGAATTTTAATAATA
>JAFTMM010000152.1 GCA_017452405.1 Clostridia bacterium
CGTACGGACATCTGTGCTATTACGTCAACGGTATGCTGTCCATGCCGGGAGGAATTACGGGCTTGATAAACATATTTGAAGTAGATTCCACGACATTGACTATTGACGAGGAAGCGTATGCTGAAGATATAGCGGAATACGGGCTGTTTACGTACGAAGAGTTTGCTGAAATTTATCCTATATCCGAAGAGATCTTTGACGCTTTCAATGGCAATTACCTCAAAGTTGCAATAGGCAAGGGGCTGATAACGGAAGAACGTATCGGAGAACTAATACAAAGTTATTCCGAATTCTTCTAAGTAAGCAGATGTAATATAAGAGAAAAGGACTTATCCTGGCGTACGGATAAGTCCTTTTCTTGTAATATAAGTTTGATTATAAAATAATGCTTAATTGATTGACGATTGATTAGGAATGATTTATAATGACGCTATGACTTTGCAGAAAATATTGTCGTCGCTTCGTAGAGCGGTGACGGACTATAAGATGATAGCGGAGGGCGACCGCATAGCGGTAGGGCTGTCGGGTGGAAAGGACTCGACCGCGCTTCTTGCCGCTTTGAAAGCGTATCAGCGTTTTTCGCCCGAACGCTTTGAACTCGTAGCCGTTACTATTGACATGGGCGCAGGTGCGGATTATGCGCCTATGCAGGAGTTTTGCGACAAGCTCGGCGTAAGGTATATTCTTGAAAAGACCGACTTATACGAAATAATTTTCGTGGAGCG
Organism: Clostridia bacterium; assembly: GCA_017452405.1. Taxonomy (GTDB): domain Bacteria; phylum Bacillota; class Clostridia; order Christensenellales; family Pumilibacteraceae; genus Protoclostridium. The sequence continues at coordinate 726 of JAFTMM010000152.1, forward strand.
CAAAGAAAAAAGCCCGTGCTCGCTTTGCGCTAAAATGCGCCGTGGCGCACTTAACGGAGTACTGAACCGGGAGGGATTTAACAAACTTGCTCTTGGTCACAACGCCGACGACGTAGCCGAAACGCTTCTTATGTCCATGTTTTACGAGGGCAGATTAAGTACGTTTAAGCCGGTCAGCGAAATGACAAAGAGCGGTATAACGCTTATCCGCCCCTTTATCTCCACCGACGAAAAGGATATAGTATCGCTCGTGCAGGACGAAGGTATGCCGATCGTCCACAATCCCTGTCCCGTAAACCACGTCACCAATCGCGAGTATATGAAAAACCTCATACGCGCCGTTGACAAAGATTCCGGTCACATTGCCGACCGCAATATAAAGCGCGCAATCTTCAACCCTGACCGCAACTCCCTTTGGGACGATTAGTTTGAAAGTACTTATAGCTTATGTAAAAAAGCCTTATCGAATGAGAAACCGATAAGGCTTTTTATGTACTAACTAAATTATTCTTTTTCTTCAACCATTTCGGTAGCTATTACTGCGGACGTTTCCTTAGCCTGATTTTGCGCCATGAGCAAATCGCGGATTTGTTCGAGTAATTCTTCGGTGGTGAGCTTTTCTTCCACAGGGGTAGCCTCTTCTTCCTTTTCCTCTTCGAGGGGAGGGAGCTTGCCCTCTGCGCGGAGCTTATCTTCACGCGCTTTTTTAAGCTGAGCTTTAATCTTTTCCTGCTTTCTCTGAACGGACGCCACAGCCTTAACAATAATGAAAAGGATAATAGCCGTCATAAGGAAGGTGATTATTGCGGAAATAACTGCACCGAAATCCAGAACTACGGCGTCTTTTAATACCGCGCCCGTAACGGCATCAACCTCCGCAGGGATAAGCACCAACTGAAGTGCGCTCGTGCCGTCTACGCCGGGAATAGCGTTAATAAGCGGTTTAAGCAATCCATTAACTAGCGAGTTCACGATTGCAGTGAAAGCGCTACCTATAATCATACCTACGGCGAGGTTGATTACGTTACCTTTTGAGATGAATGCCTTAAAGTCGGCAAACAACTTCTTCATAGTTTATTCCTCCGTAATATGTGTTGAAATTTTTGACTATTATAAAATTTTTTCGTATTCGCTTTTTTGGCGAACGTAGCCCATTTTTTCATAGAACTTTTCCGCCCGAGTATTAAACGCCCAGCAGTTAAGCTCCAAGGCGTCACAGCCTTCCTCGCGCGCTATCCGCTCGGCTTCTTCTTGCAAAGCTACCGCCACTCCGCTTCCGCGCGCTTCTTCGCATACGCAAAGGTCGTCTATATAGAGCCACTTTCGCGCCTTATAAAACGCATCGGCCTCACGCGCCGTTATTTTATAAATCAGTTCGCCGATCACGACGCCGTTCTCTTCCGCTACGAGCACACCATACTCACCGCCGAGAATAAGAGCGCGCGCCGAACATTCGTCATGCTTTTTCATATGCGCCTGATAAATATCTGGCCTACCGCGCCAATGCACTTCACCGACGCTTACAAGCAAATCGGCAACCGCCTTAGCGTCGTTTTCATTAGCTTTTCGAATAATAAAGCTCAAAAATACTCCTTTTGATCAAAAAAAGTTCTACCTTGTATTAATTATACCACATAAAAATACTTATTTCAATATTTATCGGTATAAAATTTAGCTGAATTTTATGTATTTTAATTGGTTGACAAATATTATTTTCTTTTGTTACTATAAAAATAATACAAAGTGGGAGTCAACTGATGATTAGAATTGCAATAGTTGAGGATGAAATAAAAAGTGTAGAATTATTGAAAGAATACATCGCGCGTTATGGTAAAATGCACGGTGAAACTTTTAATATTGCTACTTTTAATAACGGTCTAGATTTTATAGACGGATATACTGCCAATTACGACGTCGTATTTATGGATATAATGATGCCTCACATGAATGGAATGGATGCAGCAATTAAATTTCGTGAACTTGATAAAACGACCTGCCTTGTTTTTGTCACAACTATGACGCAATACGCAATTGACGGCTATAACGTCGGTGCTCTTGATTTTATGATTAAACCGATAGCGTATTTTGATTTCGCAATGAAACTAGAAAAAGCAATATACTTTAGTCGGCGTAACAGCAGAGATATTTGCATAACAACGGAAATGGGAATGTCGCGAGTAAGTTTTTCCGATATTAAATACGTGCAAAGCGAAAAGCATTATATCTACTTCCATACTACGGATGGTATTCTAAAAAAACGTGCTTCGTTGAATGACGCTGAAGTAATGCTAGACGGAGGAGGATTTGCGAGGTGCAGTCACTCATTCCTTATAAATCTTGAACACGTAACAAAAATACACGGGAATGAGGTGACGGTATCGGGAGAGATTATCGGAATAAGTCGTTCCAAAAAAGAAGAGTTTATGAATAAACTCACTACCTATCTTGGAAGGAGTATAATCTAATGGAAATTTTCTTTCCTGCAAATAACGTAATGTTGTTGCTCTATATATTACAATTGATGTTAGCTGAAGCTTTATTCGTTTTTCCGCTTGCTCGTAGAAATAATTTTGTAGCAAGAATAATAGGCGGTGGTGTGGCATTCGCTCTTTGCGCCTATTTTATACCCATACTGATATATCAAATAACACCGGGCTTTTTAACGATGTCCGTATTCATTATTTCTCTGTTCTATATATGGTTTTGTTTTAACCATTCTTTTTGGGACGTTCTGTTTTGTGGAATAGGCGCGGTTACGACTCAAAATCTCGCGGATAACGTCA
>JAFTMM010000001.1 GCA_017452405.1 Clostridia bacterium
CCCTATCCCCGAACTTATCGATAATGCAGGTGATGAAAACCTCCGCGTTTCCTTCAACCTCACCGATCCGAAGAATAAGACCGTAGTATCTTTCGATAACATCTATGCAACCGATGCAGAAAATGCAGGTTACGTAGAAGGCTCCGAAGCCTTCGGTACCGTAGGAACGAAGTACTACTTCTTTAGATATTGGGAAAACAGCGCGTACTCCGTTGATCCCGCTACCGGCGCTATTACCGGTACCGGAATTTCGGGCACCGCTAAGTCGCTCGTTTATTACGATGCAACCGCTGGTAAGCTTACCAAAGGTTTCTTCAGCTTCGACGATTACAAAGCAACCTCTAAAGCAGGTTCTTATACCGCTACTTACAGAGCAAGAGACGATGAAGGTAACGCTTCCTCTAGAACTTATAACGTTAACTATAAAGCAACCTTTGAAGATCTTACCGTTCCTACCGTATCACTTGATACTCCCGACTACTTCGCTTTCCGTGATTACGAAACGACTCAGTCCATCACGAACGTAGTAATTTCCGACTCTAACGACGCTCGTCTTGACGTTCAGTATTACGTAGTATTCAATCAGAATGCAGGTCTTGTTAATACTCTTGACTATGCGGCTTCTTTCGATGCAGTTATGGCAAATGCAGATGATGCTGTTGAACTTCCCGTAAGCGGTTCCAACGTTCTTACCTTCGAAAAGGAAGGCTCTGACTATAACGTAACCGTAAACGATGTGAATGGCGACGAAATCGTTACCACCGTTGACGCTAGCAAGCCTATCTACGTTGTAGCAAAGGCTACCGACTCTGCAGGTAACAGCGATGCATACGCTAAGGAAGTTAAGATTGTTGACGGTACTGCTACCGTAACCGATAGCTTTGCTCCTGCATTTGCGAACGTAAATAACGCAAACGGTACCGTAGGTAGTGAATACGTATTCGGTTCTTTCGTAATCGATTATAAGACTGCTGAAAACCGTGACTACGTTGGCTTTGAGCTTTACGTTCAGCGTGTTCAGGACGCTAACGGCGTTGACGTTGACGAATCTCCTCTTTCCGACGTATCTTTCGAGACTTACAGAAATCCCGCTACCGACGCTAACAAATACGTACACGTAGACAACATTAGATTTACCCCGACCAAGACAGGTAAGTATATGGTTGTTGCTCGTGGCTTCCACGTATCCGGCGCAAGTAGCGTTCAGATTAGCTACGTTGACGTAACCGGTTCTGCAACCGGCTCCAAGCCTGTTTCCGCAGTAATTGGTGCAAACCTCAACTTCGGACAGACCTATACTCTTCCTAACGATTATACCGTTCCCGAGACGTGGGGCAACAGTGGCGTGCTTCGTTCCATCACCGGTGGCAGATTCACCATGATGGGCACCGAATTCACCGCTCTTCAGTCCACAACTTACAAATTCAACGATTACGTATTCGAGTATAGCGCAGGCGCTGCAAGCAACCTTGTAAACTACGATGATAGCTTCGGTATTGCAGGCAACAATATTGCCGTAGGACAGCAGATATCTTCCGCTTCCGATAAAGCAAGCGCTACGTTTAGAGTAATCGGTGATGCAATGCCCACCTATGCTGAGCTCGGTGCTATAGTTAAGCTTCCTAATGTAACCGCTTCTTCTTCCAACGGTAGCGCAAGCAAGATTACTTGCAAGGTAACCGATCCCGACGGACAGGACGTAACCGTTTATAACAAAGACAGCAAAGTATTCCCCGAAGGCTATACCGGTTCTGCACCCGTAGGACATGAATTCCTCTTCGAAGCAGAATACGACGGCGAATATCTCATAACTTATACCGCAATTCTCAACAACAAGTCTACCACTGCTTCCTATACCATCAAGGTAGGTGATGTAGTAGCTCCCGACTTTACCGTTGACAAGGGTTACGTAAACGGCACTCTCGTTGGTTCTGCTGCAACCGTTGAAGCTTCTGTAAACGACAAGTTCGACTTCGCAGCTATTAAGCTTCAGGGCGATGACGCAAGCGCAACCGGTCTTACGTACTCCAAGACTATCACCAATCCCGAAGGTGAAGTTCTCGCTACCGTTACTAAGCGTGATAGCAAGAATGACGGCACTTCTTACGAGCTTACCACCGCAGGTAGATACGTTATCGAGTACAAAGTAACTGATGAAGCAGGTAACTTCAGTAAGCTTACTTACAGCATCAACGTTACTTCGACTTCCGGCAGCATTTCTTCCGACTCTATTACTACTCTCGTTGTGGTAATTATCGTAGTATGCGTGCTCGCTGTTGCAGTTGCTATCATCTTCTTCGTAAGATTCAGAAAGAGAAGAGCGTAAGCATAAACCAAAATTCAAAAGAAGAAGGAATTATTTCCTTCTTCTTTTTGTTTTGTACGTAATTTACTCATCGTCATTTTACCTATAATAATAACACTTGTAATTTGTAGTATTTTATAGTATAATAAGGCTATGTATGATATTTGCATAATAGGCGGAGGCGTAGCAGGCTGTTCGATAGCTCGAGAACTTTGTCGTTATCAGGCTAGTATTGTCGTAGTTGAAGCCAAATCCGACGTGTGCGAAGTATCAAAGGGTAACTGCGCCGTGATTGAAGCGGATGCAATAAACGAAGATACTTTAAAGTCGCGTTATATAATTCTCGGCGCTAAGACTTTTCGCGCTTATGCCGGCTCTTTAAGCGTGCCTTTCAGGGCAAGCTCATTATCGTTTTCCGAGCCGTCACATGAGCCGACTCCTGCGCGTTCCTTGACGTCTACGGTAATCAACCCATACGATCTCGTTTTTGCTCTTAAAGAAAACGCGGAAGCAAACGGCGTTAATTTTCTTTTCGACTTTGAAGTTAAGTCGTTTGAATTTTTGGATGGGAGTATTACCGTCCGCTCGTCAAGCGATAGTGTGCAAGCAAAAGTAGTAATAAATTGCGCAGGAATAAACGGTGGAAAAATAGCGCGTTTACTTGGTGACTTGACCTTTCTTGAACGCAAGCAAACTGTTACGCAAAATAATAATTTAAGCTACGTTTATGAATACGTAGAATCCACGGACGGTGATTATATCGTCGGTAAAGGCAAACGAGAAGGAATATATAACGTTATCGCTTTGGGGACTAAAGGCGTTACCGCTTCTCACGCAATTGCAATGAGTCTTGCGCGTTCGTTTAATCTTCCGCGTCGCCTTGATTTTAATCCTGTACGCAAGCCGATTGTGCGGTTCAAGCATTTATCAATAGATGAAAAAAATGCGCTTATATCGCAAAATACGGCGTTTGGCAGAGTGATATGCCGTTGTGAATTTGTCACAGAGGCAGAAATAGTCGAAGCAGTGCGTCGTGGCGCACGTTCGGCTGACGGCGTAATTAAACGTCTTGGAGCGGGTAGTGGTAAATGCAAGGGTTATTATTGCAGATCGGAAATCGACAAGATAATCAAACGCGAACTTGAACGCCAAAAGGAGGACGTATGATAAAAACGGACGTACTCATAATAGGCGGTGGTGCCTCCGGTCTTTCGTCCGCTTTCGTAGCGAGCAATAACGGTGCAAGCGTTATAATAATCGAGTCCGATTCACTCGGCGGAGTGCTTAATCAATGTATTCACAACGGCTTTGAGTATGGCGACGCAACAATGACAGGCACGGAGCTTGCTTGCAAACTTGCCCAAAAATTACCGAAGAACGTGGAAGTGATTAAGGGTACGGCAGTTTCCGTCAGTAGCGACCGCATAGTGGAGGTCGTAACTACTTCGGGCGTAAAGGAAATAAAAGCTCATTCCGTAGTGTTGTCAAGCGGTGCAACCGACGTCAGCGTAGAGATGCTTCAAATAAACGGTAATCCGCTCGGCGTATATACAGCCGGGGAAGCTCAGCGTTTAATAAACAGAGAGGGAATTTCCATAGGAAAAAAAGCGGTCGTGCTCGGTTCGGGCGACGTGGGTATGATACTCGCTCGTAGACTTACTCTTGAGGGTGTGAAAGTCGAAGCCATAATCGAGAGAAAACAGCAACCAAGCGCAAACGCAGAAAACGTGGCTCGCTGTACGGAGGACTTTAATATACCGCTTATAACGTCATCAACCGTTACGCAAGCAAAAGGCGCGCCTCGTCTTAATGAAATTACGGTAGTGAGCGTGGACGAATTCTACCAACCCGTCCCTAACACGGACAAAATTATTAGATGCGATACGCTTATAATTGCATGTGGCAGGCGACCTTATGTTGTATTTCCGAACGCAAAACTTGATCATATAACGGGAGGTTGTCTCGTAAACGACCGACAGGAAACTTCACAACGAGGAGTGTTTGCTTGCGGTGATGCGGTAAAAATCGGTAGAGGTGTCAAAGAAGTCATAAAAGAAGGCGAGGTAGCCGGTAAATATGCCTCCATGCGCGCTCTTACTTTGAAATTGGCTGATAGGGAGGCAAAATGAAAGAATATACTTGCATACTTTGTCCCAAGTCCTGCCGTCTTACAGTTGACCGTGACCTTTACGAACTTACCGTATCGGGAAACGAATGTGAACGAGGCAAAGACTACGCCATAGCGGAATTTACCAACCCTGTCCGTATTGCTACCTTTAACGTAGCTGTTGAGAAGGGTGAGCGCGCGGTTGTGAGCGTAAAAACGGCAAATCCCGTCATGCTTGCCAAAGTTTTGCCACTTGCTCGGCTGATTAAAAAATTAAAAGTAACGGCGCCGATTACGTGCGGTCAGACGTTATTTTCATCGCTACTCGGCGAAAAAATTATAGCGACGGCAAACGTCGCAAAGGCAGTTAAAGATGAATGAAACGAAAATGGAGAGATTCCGCTCCGAGAGCGTTGAACCGCAAAAGGCATTCAACCTAATTAAGAAAATGGATGATAGCGGTTACGTTTGCAAAAAGTTTACGCCAACGTCAGAAGTGAGCCATCTCGAACGATATAAATATCTTACCCCGAAAGGTGAAAAGCTGGCAATTGTGTACGATACGTCTGCAAAAATTCTTTCCGTAGACGGCGCAAAGGAAGTAATTGCCGAGCTTAAAAGACTTTTTGAAAACGCTGAAAAACCCATAAAGCAGATAAAAAAACAAAAACAGCTTAGCCAAACGAATAAGCCCAAAGCTGATAAACCCATACAAAAAACCGAAAATCCGCCCAAAAATAAAGTCAAAAACAAACCTCAAAAGAAGACGGAAGCGGTTAAGCCCATTATAATTAAGGGCGTAAGCGCAAAACGTCTTGACTGGATTATCAAAGATTTGAAAGAAAGCGACGGAGTTAAGGCGAAAATAACGACGGCGCCGTTTGATAAAACCAAAGCCGTTACGCTTACGGCAAAGAACAAAGAAACGATTGAGCTTATTCGTGACGAGTCGGGAAACGTAAAATTAATCGGAAAATCGGGCGAGCTTCTTACACATATACTCGCCCAGCTTGAAAGCAGAAGCGACGTAAGATTATTAAAAAAGTACTTGCCAACCGCCATGCGCTATCTGTCTGAGTCGTCAAAAATAGACCTTTCCAACGGACTGACTGACATAAACAACGTAGGACGTCTGTCCGACTATTCCGTACTTCTCATACCTCCTTATCGCGCGCTTGAAAAGTTCATATTCGACCTTCAGCAAGCGGAAAATATCAAAGTAAAAATGATAGGGCAGGCGTATGAAAAGGATGAAAACGGCAAATATTCGCTCAAAAAAGGGTACTTGAAGAAAATCAACTCGGTGGTTTACGCCGAAGTTATGTCCGCACTTTATACCGAATATTCAGAAACGCGCAACTTCTACACCCACTCGGACAACTTAGGCGCAAATTCGCGCGGTATTTCGGATAAAGCCGAAACGCAAAAGCTTCTCGCGCGCCTGCTTTCCATTATAGAATATAACGCCAAAAAACTCTCCGAAATAGGCTTTACGACTACGGAGGATTAAAACACTAATAAGGGGTTACGCTGTGGCGTAACCCCTTCAAACTTTTACACGAATCCCAAAGAAATAAGTATAGCTTTATTTACACGGTTCATAGTCTGTTCGTCCAGACTGCCGAGCTTGGTTTTTAATCTGCGCTTATCCAGCGTGCGTATCTGCTCGAGTAGAATGACGCTGTCGCGCGGAAGTCCGAAACTACCACTCGTAACCTCTACGTGAGTGGGAAGCCGAGCTTTCATTAGCTGACTTGTGATCGCTCCGGCTATAATGGTGGGTGAGTAGCGATTGCCCACGTCGTTCTGCAAAACTAGAATGGGGCGGATACCGCCTTGCTCACTGCCGACTACCGGACTTAAATCAGCATAGAATATGTCACCTCGTTTTATCGTCTGATCCATTAGCAATCGAGAGATTAATCTCTCCCATCTCCTTATAGCCTTCCGCCATATCGTCCTTATTCATAATATGCGGTATAGGAAAATATTTGTTAACAATATCGCTGACAAGCTTATCCACGCTTATCCCCCTTTCGTTAGCGAGTCGGGTTAGAAGCTCCTCAAGCTCCCCGACTTCGAGATGAATTATTACCATTTTCCGCTCCTTATATTCCTTATTATGCGCGCAAATTTTGTCGATATACATAATACTCGCGTCCTATAATTTTTTGAAAAAATGAATTGCGCCTTCCCGGAGCGCACGAATTGAACAAAAACGCTTGCTATTTTTCCGCCGAACTGCTATAATAGCTTTGCCGTGCTAGGTGGGGAGCTAGCGGTGCCCTATTCCTGCAATCCGCTACAGCAGGGCTGAACGTCGTTCTCGGCGTAAGCCGTGGAAGGCAAGTTGTAAGTAAGTGATGTTGACCTTAGGGTCTTGTGCAACGCCATACTGTGAACCGTGTCAGGGCTTGACCGCAGCAGCACTAAGCAGCTTTAGGCGTGTGCCACAAGTCAGCTTTAAGCGAGTTAACTGCTTGCGAGACTCTTCGGCGGTCTACGACAAAAACGAATGCACGGTTTTTTCGAAAACAAAGAGGTGCTCAATTGAGCACCTCTTTTGCTATGCTGTATAAATAGTAAAGTATTAAGCTGTGGATAAGTCAAAGCAAAAAATCACAAGTTTGAGCAAGAATAAGCAATTTTTTACAGTTTTATAACATATACTCTTGACACTTTTTTATTTTAGGAGTAAAATAAAA
>JAFTMM010000011.1 GCA_017452405.1 Clostridia bacterium
AGCCTGAACCCGAACCGCCTCACGAAGATGGCGGTTGCTATAGCGTGACTGATAGTATCGCAATTTTACTGGGTTTAGCTGTATTATTAATTCCTATATCGGTTAGAGCAAAAAATAAGACGAATAATAGCAAATAAAATGGGTAGAACGACTACCCATTTTTCTTATAATAGCTTAAACGATTGACTTTCGTTAAGTTTTTTTCTATAATAAACTGTAAAATAAAAATTGGCGTACTATGCGCAGATAAGGGGAAGGAGAAGGCTAATGAATCTTACTCAAAAAATTATCAAAGCTCACCTCGTTAGCGGACAAATGAATGCGGGCGAAGAAATTGCTATTCGTATCGATCAAACTCTTACGCAGGACTCGACGGGAACTATGGCGTACCTTCAGTTTGAAGCTACCGGCGTAGACAAGGTTAAGACCGAAAGAAGCGTAGCGTATATCGACCACAACATGCTTCAGGCAAGCCAGCTCAACGCAGACGACCACGCGTATATCCAGTCGGTAGCGCTTTCTCACGGTATCTACGTTTCCAAACCCGGTAACGGTATCTGCCATCAGGTACACCTCGAGCGCTTCGGCAAGCCGGGCAAGACTCTCCTCGGCTCCGACTCCCACACTCCTACGGGCGGTGGTATCGGTATGCTTGCAATCGGCGCGGGCGGACTGGACGTAGCCCTTGCAATGGGTGGCGCTCCGTTCTATCTCATCATGCCGAAAGTCGTTAATATCGAACTCAAAGGTCAGCTTAAAAAAGGCGTGACCGCAAAGGATATTATACTCAAAGTACTTGAAATCCTCACCACTTCGGGTGGCGTAGGCAAAGTCATGGAATACACGGGAGAGGGACTCAAATATCTCACCGTTCCCGAACGCGCAACCATTACCAATATGGGCGCGGAACTCGGCGCGACTACTTCCGTTTTCCCGTCCGACGAAACCACGCTTGCTTTCCTTAAAGCGCAGGGCAGAGAAGCGGACTACGTAGCGCTTTCCGCAGACGCAGACGCAACCTACGACGAGCATATCGTAATTGATTTGAACGAGCTTGCGCCTCTTGCCGCTTGCCCTCATTCGCCCGGCAACGTTAAGCCTATTGCTGAGCTTGCGGGAAAGAAAGTAGACCAGATCTGTATCGGATCGTGCACCAACTCGTCCTACCTTGACCTTATGAAGGTGGCTAAAATCCTCAAAGGAAAGACGGTTGCGCCTAACGTATCTCTTACCGTTTCTCCTGGCTCTCGTCAGGTTCTTACCATGCTTGCCGAGAACGGCGCTCTTGCCGACATCATCTCGTCGGGCGCGCGTATTCTCGAATGTGCGTGCGGTCCTTGTATCGGTAACGGTCAGTCGCCCAAGCAGGACGCGGTTTCGCTCCGTACCTTCAATCGCAACTTCTTTAACCGTAGCGGTACTCCGAGCGCAGACGTATACCTCGTTTCTCCCGAAACGGCGGCAGTCAGCGCGCTCACGGGCGTAATAACCTCTCCCGAAGGCGCAGACTTCGAGGACGTGGCAATGCCTGAAAAGTTCCTTATAAACGATAATCTTATCTTAAAACCCGACGATTTTGAAAACGTAGAAATCGTGCGTGGCGACAATATTAAGCCTTTCCCGAAGGGCAAGGCGCTGGCTCGTACGCTGGAAGGCGAAGCGCTCATTAAGCTGGGCGACGATATCACTACCGATCATATTATGCCGTCCAACGCAGCCCTTCTTGCATACCGCTCCAATATCCCTTATCTTTCCGACTACTGCCTGTCTAACTGCGACAAGGAATTTCCTGCGCGCGCTAAGAAGCAGGGCGGTGGATTTATCGTAGCAGGTTCCAACTACGGACAGGGATCTTCGCGCGAGCATGCCGCTCTCGTTCCGCTTTACCTCGGAATTAAAGCAGTCGTTGCCAAGAGCTTTGCAAGAATCCATAAGGATAACCTTATGAACAACGGAATACTTCCGCTAGTGTTCGTAAATGCAGACGATTACGAAAGCATTTCCGAGGGCGATAAGCTCAGAATAGACGACGCGCCTTCAAGCGTTATGACGCGCGCGTTCACGCTCGTTAACGAAACGACGGGCAAAGAAATCCCGCTTAGACTCGAATGCGGTGACCGTCAGCAGAATATGCTTATTTGTGGCGGTTCGCTCAACTCCATCAAGCATTAAGGAGGCGTTATGAAAAAACTGCGCAATACCATTCTCGGTCTTCTTACCGAAGACGCGCGTCTGACTCCGTCGGAAATCGCTAAGATAACTGGCGCAGACGAGGCTACGGTAATAAGTGAAATCAAGGCTCTTGAAGATAGCGGTGTCATCTGTAAATATACCGTCGTAGTAGACGGTGAACTTGCAGGCAAAGACGACGTAGAGGCGCTTATCGAAGTCAAAGTTTCGCCCATGCACAAGCACGGTTTCGACTCAATCGCGGAAGAAATATACCGCTTTGACGAAGTTAAGACGGTATACCTTATGAGTGGCGCTTACGACCTTTGCGTAGTAATTGAAGGGCGTACTTTAAAGGAAGTCGCGCGCTTTGTAAGCGAAAAGCTGTCCGTTATGGATAAAGTCCTCTCGACCGCAACTCACTTTATACTCAAAAAATATAAAGTCAACGGCGTACTTATGAAGAGCGAGGAAAAGGGCTGGAATAACCGTCAAGCCGTTCACGCTTAATAAAGCGTAACAGTTTAAAGCAATTAGACTTTCCTTGAAATAACCTATTTTATGAGATTAAACGAAACAATCCAAAAAATCAAGCCTTCGGGGATACGCGAGTTCTTTGATATCGTATCCACAATGCCCGACGCGCTGTCACTCGGCGTGGGCGAGCCTGATTTTGCTACGCCTTGGTACATACGCGACGCAGCCATTAAGAGCATACAAAAGGGCTATACGGCGTATTCGTCGAATAAGGGTATGCCTGCTTTCTGTGAACAGATAGCCGACTATCTTGACTCTCGATTTGGCGTTAAATACAACCCCGAACAGGAAATAATAGTAACGGTAGGCGCGAGCGAGGCAATCGACCTTGCCCTCCGCGTGCTTATTGAACCGGGCGAAAGCGTACTCGTACCTTCGCCGAGCTACGTTTCGTATATGCCCATAACCACGCTTTGTGGTGGCGTAGCCGTTCCCGTGCCTTGCTCGGAAGCAAACGACTTTAAACTGACGGCTGAAGAGTTGGAAAAGGCGGCGGAAGGAAGTAACGCAAGAGTTCTCATAATGCCGTATCCCAATAACCCTACGGGCGCGATTATGACGGAAGAGGACATAGCGTCGCTTTTGCCCGTGATTGAAAAATACGACCTTGCGGTTATCTCGGACGAGATATATGCCGAACTGACCTACGACGGTAAGCACGTTTCCGTACCCTCCGTCAAAGGTTATAGAGAGCGTACCGTGCTTATCAACGGTTTTTCCAAAGCGTTTGCAATGACGGGCTGGAGATTAGGCTACACCGCAGCGCCTCCCGACGTTACCAAAGCAATGCTTAAAGTCCATCAGTATACCGCCCTTTGCGCGCCTACGCCCTCACAGTACGCAGGTATTTGCGCGCTTAAAGACGGTAAAGAGGACGGATACCGCGCAGTAGCGGATATGAAAGAGGAGTACGACAAACGCCGTCGATACCTCACCGGCGAACTCAACGCTCTCGGTCTTACTTGCAGGCTTCCCGGCGGAGCGTTCTACGTTTTTGCAAACGTGTCCTCGTCAGGCATGGACGGGCAACAGTTCGCGCGCGGATTGCTAGCTTCGGAAAAGGTGGCGGTCGTTCCCGGTGACGCGTTTGGTGACGCGGGAAAGAACTACGTCAGAATGTCGTACGCAACCTCACTCAGAACGTTGATGGAAGCCGTTCGCAGAATTAAACGCTTCCTCGGTAAATAATTTAAAAATAATTTTCAGCGCATTTTAGGCGCAGAAAAAGGAGTAAATAGAATGGCAGAAAAGGTACTGCTTACCGCAGAATCCAAAAAGCAACTCGAAAACAGACTTAACTATCTCAAGTCAACCGGTAGAGCCGAAATGGCGGCTAAGATCGAAGAAGCACGTAGCTTCGGCGACTTGTCCGAGAACGCCGAGTACGACCTTGCCCGTGACGAACAGGCGAAAATGGAGCAAGAGATTGCAGAACTCGAAAACAAACTCCATAACGCTGAAATTATCGACACGAGCGTTAAGACGGATACCGTCGGCGTAGGTAGTACGGTTACGTTTGCCGACCTTAAAACGGGCGCGCAGATGAAGTACACCATCGTCGGTTCGCAGGATAGCGATCCTTTCGCTAATAAGATTTCCAACGAATCGCCTATCGGAAAGGCGCTTATGGGTGCGGGAAAGGACGCAGTCGTTACCGCTCAGACCAAAAACGGCGCAAAGACTTTCAAGATTATAGATATAGAATAAAATAAGAGCGTTATGCGATAACTTGCCTCTTGCGGGCAAGCCTTTTCGCTTAGCGTAAGATACGGAGAATTATGGCAGAAGATATCGTAATGACCAACGAAGCGCCCGAGGAGGACGTATTCGAGGTTAAGAGAATAAGAATAGAAAAATTGCGCGAGCTTCAGGCTTCGGGCAACAACCCTTACGACGTCGTAAAATACGACCGCAACTGCGAAACGGCAAGCGTGCGCGAGAACTTCGATACGCTGGAAAATACCGTCGTTCGCATAGCAGGTAGAATGATGAGCCGTCGCGATATGGGTAAAGCCAACTTTATCGACGTTATGGACGGAAGTGGCAGAATTCAGGTCTACGTTCGTATAAACGACGTGGGCGAGGACGTTTTCAACGCGTATAAAAAGTGGGATATAGGCGACTTCGTAGGTGTCGAAGGACTTGTTTTCCGCACCCGCAGAGGCGAGATTTCCATTCACGCGCATAAAATCGAATTACTTTCCAAGAGTCTTTTACCTCTTCCCGAAAAGTATCACGGTCTTGTGGATAAAGAGCTTCGTTACCGTCAGCGTTACGTTGATCTTATCATGAACCCCGAAGTCAAGGATACGTTCTATAAGCGCAGTAAGATTCTTTCCGAAGTGAGAAATTATCTCAACGGCAGAGGGTATCTCGAAGTAGATACGCCCGTGCTCCATACGGTAGAGATCGGCGCTGCGGCGCGCCCGTTCCGTACGCACCATAACGCGCTTGATATCGATATGTTCCTCCGCATAGAAACGGAGCTTTACTTGAAGCGCCTTATCGTAGGCGGTTTTGACAAAGTATACGAAGTGGGCAGAATTTTCCGTAACGAGGGTATGGATGCAACGCATAACCCCGAATTTACCACTATCGAAATGTACGAAGCGTATACCGATTATAAGGGCATGATGGACCTTATCGAGGATATGTATCGCACCGTAGCGACTAACGTTTGCGGCAGCGCAAAGCTGACCTATCAGGGCGTGGAAATTGATATGGAAAGTCCGTGGGCGCGTATGTCTATGGTAGAAGCGGTTAAGAAGTATTCAGGCGCGGACTATTATGAGTGGGAAAGCGACGAGCAGGCAAGGGCGGTAGCAAAAGCGCTCCACGTAGAAGTAGAAGAAGGCGAGAGCGCAACTAAAGGACACGTGCTTATTGCGCTTTTCGATGCGTTCGTAGAGGACAAACTCGTTCAGCCCACCTTCATTTACGACTATCCCGTAGAGAACTCTCCGCTTGCAAAGCGTAAGGCAAACGAGCCTCAGTTTACCGAGCGTTTCGAATACTTTATTACCTGTCACGAAATGGGTAACGCATTCTCCGAGCTCAACGATCCTATCGACCAGCGCCGTCGTTTCGAAGCGCAGGTAGCCTCAAGACGTGCGCAGGGCGTTAACGCCGAAGTGGACGACGACTTTATCAATGCGCTTGAATACGGTATGCCCCCGACGGGCGGACTCGGCTTCGGACTTGACCGTCTAGTAATGCTACTGACCGACAGCGCAAGTATAAGAGACGTACTCTTATTCCCGACAATGAAACCTTTGAAATAAAATGAATGAAATAAAATAAAAATGAGTTCGGTATTTTGATGTGAACCCCAAAAGTTAGACAAAAAAATAATTAAATTACTTGTGAATGAGTTCGGTATTGTTCTGGGCTCATTCATTTTAGTTTTAGAGATATTCTCTCATTATTGTAGTAGTAAATGTATTCTTCTAATTTCTTTATGAAAGCGTTAACGCTTTCATATTTTTCGCCGTAGTACATCTCTACTTTTAATCTTCCAAAGAAGTTTTCCATTACACTGTTATCTAAACAGTTTCCTTTCCTCGACATACTTTGAGTTATATTATGTTCCTTCAGTAATCGCTGAAACTCTCTCATCTGGTACTGCCAGCCTTGATCAGAATGCAAGACTGGTCTTGCATTCTTAGGCAATACTTCAAACAATCCTTTCAGCATTTCTCTTGTCTGCCAAAAATTTGGACTTGTGGATATTGCATAACTTATTATCTCGTTATTATACATATCTAAGATAGGAGATAAGTAAACCTTTTCATTACATACTGAAAACTCTGTTACGTCTGTCGTGAGCTTCTCAAAAGGCTTGTCCGCATGAAAGTCCCTTTGTATTAAGTTAGGAGCTATTTTTCCGACTTCGCCTCTATACGATTTATACTTGCTCTTACGCTGTTTTCCTCGTATATTTAGCACTTTCATTAGTTTTAACACCGTTTTATGATTAATTTCGTAACCTCTGTTCCTTAATCCTATCGTTATTCTTCGGTATCCGTATGTACTTTTACTGCTTGTAAATATCTCTTGTATTTCTTGTTTTTCTACTATGTATTTATCTTGTTTTTCTTTGAGATAGTAGTAATACGTACTGCGGGCAAGCTTGGAAAATTTAAGCAATTCTTTAAGCGGATATTTTTGCCTTAGCTCAGCAATTACTTTTGCTTTTTCCCGTTCTCTCGCTTTATGCGTTCCTGAACTAAGGCACTGAGTTTTTTTAAGTACTCGTTCTCCATTCGAAGTCTTTGGTTTTCGGCAATTAAATCTTCTTCTACTTTCTTGTCCAACTTAGGTGGTCTGCCTCGCTTCTTTCCGGTTAACGACGGTCTACCTCGATTGTCTTTCATTAGTCCTTCGTATCCTTCTTCTAGATATTTGCGTTCCCAACGTTGAAGAGTATTTATTGCGCCACCTTTACTTGTTAGAAGTAATCCATATTTCCTTACAGTTTCGCTATAGCTTAAACGATGTTCACGCATATCTAGTATAACAGATAATTTGAACTCTGGCGAGTATTTTCTAAATATTTGCCCTTTTTTTACCATAAAAAAATGCACCTCCTTAAAGTGTCTAACTTTTGGGGTGCATTTCATTTTGCCGAACTCATTTTTATTTTAGCCAATTGCAATAAACTTTAGAGGGCGAAAAAGTTTTATGTGAAATCTATGTGAAAATTTGGAAAACCTATTGACAAAGTAGAATAATGTGTTATAATGCTATTAAAAGAGCATTAAAATTGAATAAAAATTTATTTAAATAAATTTATTAAAAATGCGTAAAAAATAGTGTTTGAAATTGTCTATTAAAATGAAAACCTGTATTCTAAGGAGGTAATCATTATGGACAGTAGTTAAAAATAAAATGACCATTTCAACCCACGTAGAAATAAAAATCAAAAGGAGTAAGTGTATGAAAGGTAGGATATTAAA
>JAFTMM010000012.1 GCA_017452405.1 Clostridia bacterium
ATATAAGATAATAAACGTCGGTGACAAGAGCGTGTATGAAAAAATTCTTGCTCTTGTTCCCGAAGCTTTGGAGGCTGTGACAAATTAAATCTAAAAAAAGAGCAAATAAAATATTTTGTGTCTTATTCGTTCTCGTAAGCATTGCTTCTTTCTTTTTGTTTACGGGATTTGCAAGCGGTTACTCCACCAGCGCAAAAAGCGCAATAGTTTTGGAGCGCAATTCGGGGCAGGTAATGTTTGAAAAAAATGCAGATCTAAGATTACCAATTGCCAGCACTACTAAAATATTGACGGCAATCACCGTTATTGAAAACACTGAAGATTTAAATAAAACCGTTACAGTTCCCGACGTTGCCGTAGGCGTAGAAGGCAGTTCGATTTACCTTCAAAAAGATGAAAAATTACGCATAATAGATTTGTTATACGGTCTTATGCTTCAATCGGGAAACGACTGCGCCGTAGCTCTTGCATGTCTAACTTCGGGTAGTGTGGAAAATTTTGCTCTTATGATGAATGCTACGGCAAGGATTGCAGGAGCTTCAAACTCACATTTCGTCAATCCACACGGGCTTCACGACGACAGACATTTTTCTACTGCGCGTGATTTAGCGCTCATAACGGCTTACGCTATGAGAAACGAAACCTTTCGTAAAATTGTAGCGACCGAAGTATATAAAGATTGTCCGTTCGAGGGCAGGGATTATAACCGTATTATTAAGAATAAGAATAAAATTCTTACGACGCTTGAAGGCGGAAACGGTGTAAAAACCGGTTATACTAAAGAGGCAGGAAGATGTCTGGTATCGTCAGCCGAACGAAACGGAAAGGAAATGATTTGCGTGGTCCTTTCCTGCGGTCCTATGTTTGAAGAAAGCGGAGCATTGATTGAAACGGCGTTTGCCGAAGTAGAAAGTAAGGATAATAACGCTCGGTAATGCTTTAAATCGTTTGCATTTTTTTGGGAGATACTGTATTATATAAGTATGAGAATTAATAAGTATCTTGCGGAGTGCGGTCTTGCGAGCCGTAGAAAATGCGAACAGTTCGTACTTGACGGACTTGTTTCCGTTAACGGAAAAATAATTACCGACTTAGCTACCGACGTTGGTGTAGGCGATTCGGTTAAGGTAGACGGCAAAAGAGTAAATCTTCCGCATAAGCACGTTTATTTAATTATGAATAAGCCCAAAGGATGCGTAACTACCGTATCCGACGACAGAGGCAGAAAGACGGTTATGGATATAGTTAAAAATAACTATCCGACTACCCGTCTTTTTCCCGTTGGACGACTTGATTACGATACCGAGGGTTTACTCATATTGACGACTGACGGCGATTTATGTAACCGTCTTACTCATCCGAGCAGTGAAATAGTAAAGGTCTATACCGCAAAGGTGGAAGGCGAAGTAACCGAAACGGATTTAAATAAAATCCGTCGCGGAGTGGAAATAGACGGCAAAATGACGAAGAAGTGTAAAGCCGAACTTATAGGTTATGACAAATCGACTAAAATCAGCTCGGTTGAAGTGTCCATTTCCGAGGGAATGAACAGAGAAGTACGCAAAATGTTTGAAGCGATTGGTAAGCACGTAACGTTCCTTAAAAGAGTGGGTTACGGTGATTTAAGACTGCGTGGAGTTAATCGTGGCGCTTATAGAAAGCTGACGGCAGAAGAAGTAAATTATCTAAAGAACGTATAAAAAAGAAAAATAATGGGAAACGGCGTTTTAAATTGCTTGTTTTTCATTTTTTTTTAGTGTATAATCTTACATTGAAAAATACTTTACCGGAGGTAAAAGAATAAATGAGTTCCGATTTGAAGAGTGTACTTGACTCGTACGCATCTGCAACGAAGAATGCGCGTAAGACTATCGACGCAATAATCGACGCAAATTCCTTCGTTGAATTCGATGCTCTTATGGGTGGAGTTAACGAACTCGGAGAGGTTAAGGGAGAAGGCGTACTTTGCGGTCTTGCTTCCGTGGGCGAAAATGACGTAGCTCTTTTCGCGATTAATTCCGAAGTTTTCGGCGGCGGAATTTCCAAAAGAGGAGCAGAGAAGATTGCAAGACTCGTAAACAGAGCAATCGACGCTGATTTGCCCCTCGTGTCCGTAATCGATACTGCAGGCGCAAGAGTGCTTGAAGGTGTTGATGCGCTTTACGGCTACGGTCTTATCATGGACGTATTCGCAAAGGCTTACGGCAGAATTCCCGTAATCACCGTCGTAAAAGGCAAGAACTATGGTATGCTTACTTATCTTGCAGGTCTTTCCGATCTTTTCGTCGCATACGACAAGGCGCAGATTGCTACGGCAAGCCCGCTTCTCGTATCAGCGTCCGCAGACGGAAAGGACTACAGTGACGCTAAAGTTCACTATACTTCGTCTGGCGCAGTTACCAATATGGTAGCTAACGACGCTGAACTTAAGGATCTTCTCGTTAAGACTCTCGGCGCTATCAGCGACGTTATTACGCTTCCTGCCGACGACGCAAACAGAGTATGCAAAGGTCTTTCGGCTGACTCTGACGTTAAGGCAGTACTTGCAGAGGCGTTTGACGCAGGTTCGGTTATTGAGCTTCGTGCAGGTTACGTACCTTCAGTTGTTACCGCTATTGCTAAACTTAACGGCGTGACCGTCGGCGTTGTAGGCGTAGACGGCAAACTTACTGCAAAGGGAAGCGCAAAAATTACCGATTTCCTTAATACGGCTTCCAATCTTGGACTTCCCGTTATTAACCTTGTAAGCAGTACCGGTATCGTGGTAGACGCTAAGCAGGAAACCTGCTGTCTTATCCGCAACGTAAGCGATCTCGTATACGCTTATGCAAATATCGACGTTCCCAAGGTTGCTCTCGTATGCGGTGGTGCAGTAGGCGCAACTTACAGCGTACTCGCATCTAAGACGGCTTTTGATTACACCATGGCATGGGATTCGGCTTCTATTACTCCTCTTGAGTCTTCTGCTGCCGCTCGTCTTCTTTACGGAGAAGAGATTGCAAAAGCTAAGGAGCAGGACAAAGCTGAGGCTAAGTTTGCCAAGGAATACGCTGACGATAACTCGGCGCTCCTTGCGGCCGAAAAGGGCTACGTTGACACCGTTCTTGTCCCCAATCACAGCAGACAGTACCTTATTGCTGCGCTTCAGACGCTTGTAAAGAGGTAATGTGGTATGGAAGGCGCTTATAATATTGGTGAAATCCTTGTTCTGTGTCTTATCGGTATCGGTATAGTAATAGCAGCTCTTGCAGTACTAATAGTACTCTTGACCTTTATATCCAAAGGTGTAGTTGCGCTCGAAAATAAGTTAGACAACAGAAAAAAGAACAAAGTCGCTCCCGTAGCAGTGGCTTCACCCGTATCGGCTACGGCAGAAGATGAAGAAACGGTTGCCGCTATTACCGCGGCGTTGCTTGCTTTCTATGAAGTAAGCGCAGACGAGGAGGCAGTTCCGCCCCCCTTCGTCAT
>JAFTMM010000013.1 GCA_017452405.1 Clostridia bacterium
AGCCTGAAAGCTCGTCAAGAGTCGTGCAGTGTCCCGTGTGGTTTTTGCCAACTTTCAACATCGTTTTAATGAAATTGTTTCCGTTTTTTCCAAAAACCCAGGCAATGCGAACGATAAAGTACTTATTAACCAGCGCTTCAACGGCAAGTTCTCCCTCGCTCTTGGTTTGTCCGTATACGTTCAATGGATTTCTTGCGTCGTCGGGCTTCCAAGGGAGCTCACCCTGTCCGTCAAAAACGTAATCGGTAGTGATATACATCATCTTGCAGTCGAGTTTCGCACTCTCCTTTGCGATATTTTCCGTACCGGCCACGTTTACAAGTCTGACTTTTTCGTAATTTTCTTCGTCTTCTGCCGCGTCCACTGCAGTCCAGGCAGCACAATGCACGACTGCTTCGGGCTTTATTTCGGACAATACTCTATGAACGGCATTTGCGTCGGTAATATCCATTTCCGCCACGTCAACGCCGATTGCCTCGTGCCCTCTTTTTTTAAGCTCGCTCATCACGTCATGCCCAAGCTGTCCGTTAACTCCGGTTACAAGCACTTTCATTTATCTATTCCCGTACATTTTTTCGTAATAATTTTTATATTCGCCCGAAATAATAGTCTCCCACCATTCCTTGTTATCAAGATACCACTTTATGGTTTTTTGTATACCGTCAGCAAACTTTGTTTCAGGCAACCAGCCAAGCTCGTTATGAATTTTTGTCGGGTCAATAGCGTAGCGCATATCGTGACCTTTGCGGTCCGCGACGTAAGTTATAAGGCTTTCGGGCTTGCCGAGCGCCTTAAAAATTATCTTCACGATATCAATATTGCGCATTTCGTTATGACCGCCGACGTTATACACTTCGCCCACTTTTCCTTTATGGATAATAAGGTCTATCGCCTTGCAATGGTCTTCAACGTACAGCCAATCGCGCACGTTCTCGCCTTTGCCGTATACGGGAAGCGGTTTGTCGTTTAGCGCGTTCGCTATCATAAGCGGTATGAGCTTTTCAGGGAAATGGTAAGGTCCGTAATTGTTCGAGCAACGGCTTATGGTTACCGGCAAACCGTAAGTTCTGTGGTAAGCAAGTACGAGAAGGTCTGCGCCTGCTTTGGAGCTACTGTAAGGACTGCTGGTGTGAAGTGGGGTTTCCTCTGTAAAAAATAAGTCGGGGCGGTCAAGCGGAAGATCGCCATAAACCTCGTCCGTAGAGACTTGATGATACCGCTTAATACCAAAATGACGGCAAGCATCCATAAGAGTTGCCGTGCCTACGATATTGGTTTGCAGGAAAATACTCGGATCTTCTATACTTCTGTCCACGTGACTTTCTGCTGCAAAATTGACTACTACGTCCGGCTTTTCCTCTTGAAAAAGAGTAAAAACCGCCTTGCTGTCGCAAATATCTGCTTTAACAAAACGGAATTTGGGGTTGTCCATAATAGGGGCAAGCGTGGAAAGATTGCCGGCGTAAGTCAATTTATCCAGACACACTATGCGGTAATCGGGATATTTTTTAAGCATATGAAATATGAAATTGCTTCCAATAAATCCGGCTCCGCCAGTTACGACTATTGTCACTAAAATATTCTCCTTAATAAAGTCCGTCGATAAACTTTCCGTTTACTATGTCTATTAAATATTGTCCGTATTGATTTTTTTCCATCGGCTCGCAAAGTTTAAGTACCTGTTCTTTGCTTATCCAACCGTTGAGATATGCTATTTCTTCTATACAAGCTATCTTTCTGTGCTGGTGAGTTTCTACGGACTTAATATAGTTCGTAGCGTCAATCAAGCTTTCGTGCGTACCGGTGTCCAACCAAGTAAAGCCTTGTCCGAGTACTTCCACGTGAAGACTGCCGTTAGAAAGATACAATTTATTAATGTCCGTTATTTCGTACTCGCCACGCTCGGAAGGCTTAAGACCTTTGGCGTAGTCCACGACTTTGTTATCATAGAAATATAAGCCGGTTATGCAATAATTGCTTTTGGGCTCTTTTGGCTTTTCTTCTAACGAAACGGCTTTGCCGTTTTCATCAAACTCCACGATTCCAAAACGTTTGGGATCATCTACGTAGTAACCGAAAATAGTCGCTCCGTTACCGCTCTCTGCTTTATCTACCGCCGCCCTTAAACGTTTTTTAAGACCGTGCCCTGCAAAAATGTTGTCGCCGAGCACCATTGCAACGTTATCGTTCCCTATAAAGTCAGCGCCTATTACGAACGCCTGAGCAAGTCCGTTAGGAATTTCTTGAACGGCGTAGCTTAAATTCAGACCGATTTCATTTCCGCTACCAAAAAGCTTTTCAAATCTCGGAGTATCTTCGGGAGTTGAAATTATGAGTATATCTCTAATCCCGGCATTCATAAGTACTGAAAGCGGATAATAAATCATCGGCTTATCATAAATGGGCAAGAGCTGTTTACTCGTTACTCTGGTAAGTGGGTACAGCCTTGTGCCCGAGCCACCTGCTAAGATTATTCCCTTCATAATTTATCCCCTTTGTCCTTTACTTCGCTCCGTCACGCTTGAATACGCCGATTATGGTCTTGAAAATTATCTTAATATCCAGCCAAATCGAACAATGATCGACGTAATACAGCTCCATTTCCTGACGCTTACCGCTCTCGTAAGTGC
>JAFTMM010000014.1 GCA_017452405.1 Clostridia bacterium
CGTTCATGGGCGGGATTGAGGTTATTAAGCTCTAAATCTTGAATACGCCTCTCTAATGCAGAGAAACTGTAACACCTCATCCGTCAGCTGGCGCTGACACCTTCCCCTCACGGGGAAGGCGGAGAAGTGCTTCGTCCGTTCATGGGCGGGATTGAGGTTATTAAACCTGAATAACTATAAAAAATACCGACTGCGAGTCGGTATTTTGCATATCAGGTTGAGAAATCCAAAAGAGATAGGGCGAGAAGCATGCCTGTTCTAACGCCGTTTGCGTAACTCCTTTCGTTTTCCAAGCCTACGAAATCGCCGTCATGGTCATAAAATTCTTCAAACAGCGTTTTTTGTTCGTTCGTCAAAGCTTCTTGAAGTTTTTTATAACTCTCGTCCATTCTTTTATATTCTTCGGTATTTTGCAAGTCTTTAATCGAGCGCGCCGACTCGTTTATGTTTCCATGATATAATTCGTTAAGTATATTCATAAATAGCCTCCTTAATAATGAGCTTAGGTCTATTGACCTGTGATAAATTATATCAGGTCTTTTGACCTAAGTCAAGACTTTTGACCTAACTTTTGATATAACTTTTATATGATGTACATAGAAATAATAAAGCAAATAATGATTGATAAAAATTTAAGTCAACAAAAATTAGCGGATATATTAGAAGTCAATCAAACAACTGTAAGTCAGTGGTTAAGAGGGAAGAAGAAACCGAGCTATGACAACATTCTTTTGTTTTGTCAAAAATTCAATGTTGAGCCTAATCAATTTTTTGATATTGAATAAAAGGTTAAGATTGTGAGCATGAGCGGTGTCCAAAGGGGCGGAAGGAGTTATTTTAATATATAATTTAAACCCATTGACAAATTTTTTTCAATCAGCTATAATGTTACAAAGAAGGGAATTTACCTAAATCGAATATATAGAAAAAGTTACGACCAAACAAAAGGAAGAACTTATGAAAAAAGCATGGAGTCTAATAAAAAAAGGTTTATTTGGAATGCATTTATGGATTCCGCTTTCTTACTCTATTCTTTTTCTCGTAATCGCTCTTATCACTTCGACGATAGACGGTTCGTGGCCGTTTTACTTTATCGGTCTGTCGGTGTCCTTCCTTGCCAGCCTTGCGCTGACTTATTATATCGCGCAGAGAAACGAAGAAAAGATTTTCACGGCGGTAGAAATTCCGAGCGAACCTGCTCCCCAACCCGATCAAAAAACGCTACTTCAGCCCCTTCCGACTAAAAAGCCTGCGACCAACCACGTAGGGCAGGCGGGTTATGAGGACGAGGCTACGCGAATATACGAGGAGCAACTTCGCTATTCAAGCGCTATGAGGGGAAGCCCGAATGCAAGCGTGAACACGGACGGCTACTCGTCGCGCGTGGGCGATTATACGCGCCCGACCGACCCTTACGCTGAGGCGTTAAACCGCTCCGTAGCGTCGCAGGAGCTTTACGGCACCGAAGAGCCGACTTCAAACGGTTATTACGGCAACCGCGCGCCTGAGGCTAACGCGCACGACGCGCTGTACTCGTCGTTCTCCGACTCGGCAAGCGAGGACAAGTCTTCTTTCTCGCCCTACGTTCAGCCCGCCAACGCGCAGACGGGTACGCCCACGCGAGGTTTGGACGACTATGCTTCGCCCCGCGCAGAGGAAAAACCCAAGATCTTCCGCACGAGAAAAGAACCGAACGTGCTCGTATATGAGTACTCCGACCGCTACGAGAGGTATTATCTCCGCTCCGACGGTTCGCTGACGCGCATTAGTACCGAACCTAAATATTGATTTGCTAAACGCCGACTAGTAAAGTTCGGCGTTTTTTAATGAAAGTTTAAAAAGTGTTTGAGAATAAGGATCTATCCGTCATCCTAAGCACCTCTCCGTCATCCTGAGAGGTGCCCGAAGGATCTCAAAAGATTCTTCACTTCGCTCCCTCTGGAATGACAAGAGGACGAGATACTTCGACTACGAGCTAACGCTCTCCGCTCAGTATGACTTAATGATAAGTAACTCCGTCATCCTGAGCGCAAGCGCGTATAAACCCTTAGCATCTTCTCGCAAAAAAGGGTATTGACAAGACTCTCTTTTCATGTTATAATTACCGTAAGGTCGAAACGGCTCGATAAGGGGAGCAATCGTCCCCAAATTACTTAACAAGGAGGCGACTATGAAAATTACACAAAGCAATCTGAAAGCAGGCGATACGCTGGAGATTATATTCAAAAGCGGTGACACCTACGTAGTTCCGGCAGAGGCTGTAACGGACTTGATTTTAGACCTATCTGACGCTAAGAAAGGGGAACGCGCGAGCGTTATCTCGGCAGAGCTTCGTTTAGGCGCAGACGGCGACGTTAAGGCTATCGGCGCAAGCAGACTGACCAAGCGCCTGTTCGCGCGACTGACCGCTAAATGCGACGTAGCCGGCTTTGACATAATCAGCGAGGACGGATCAGTTTACGCCGACGTGCCTTGCGATCCGCTCGTAGGCTTGGACGGTAGGCTGGTGGAGTGTTCCAACTGCGCCTCGTGCTCGGTGCGTGGCAAGCTTCTCACGCTCCTACTCGGCGAGGCTTCCAAAGCGCCTAAGCGCACGGACAACGACTTCGCCTCGCTTCTGCCAAATGAGCCGTTAAAGCGCGTATTCGGCAGAATCCCCACCTTTGAGAATTGTCGCGTCCTCGGCGTTCGGACGTATACCGAAAAGCGCGTTAAAAAACTCGCGCTCACTCTCGGCGTTAAGGAGTACGGCGGTCGCAGACTTAACTACGCTCTTAAGTTCTCCAAAGTCAAAGACGTTAACCTCTCCTACGTTAAGACGGACGAAACGACCGCCCTTAACGTGTCCACGCTTGCTAAGGGCGACTATTACGTAGCTCTGCCCGAGTTCGGTCTGGAATTTACCTGCGCCAAAGTGGAAATAGGGGAATAAATAAAAACATACGCACTGCCTTGAGCTTTTACTGCTTTTGCGGTGCGTTTTTTATGTCGTGATAAACACTATTCAACCATTTTTGTGGAATGAGCGTAACGACGCTTTTCCTAAACAGCGACTTGACCAAAGTGTTGACGGCAGTAGCTTACGTTGCGGTACTCGGCTTCTGGGTATTCTCTCAGGCAGACTTTATCGTAAACGTACTCATTGGTACTGACGGCAACTCATTCGGTGTCGACTATATCATTTGCGTAATCTGCATGATTTTGGCTATCGCCCTCACGTTCTTAACTCTCATAAAGCCAAAGAAAGAGGCAACCGAATAATTTATTAAAAGAAAAAAGGAAACTCACCTTATGCACGAGGTGGGTTTCTTTTTTTTGCTCTAAAATAGGCGGATTGAAGGAGTTTAATCCGCTTTTTTCACGTCTAAACGACAACTTATGCAGTTTGCTATACAAGATAGTAGACTTTAGAACCAAAACCTTTTTATTGTGATATAGTATTGTCGCTATAACAGGCAAAAGGAGGCACGGAGAGAAAAAATAACAGCCCGACGGGGGAAAGTGGCCGTAGGGCGGGAGACGTCTGACGCAGACGGCGGTGAAAATCCGCGTGATGAAAAGTAAAAACCAAAAAGGAGAAAACAAATGGCTAAAAGCAAAAAAGGCATGATAGGACTCGCGCTTTGCGTTGTTCTTATCGTGATCGCGCTTGTGTTTAGCATTGTAGTCGGCGCTAATTTTTCTAATATCGCGGCTGCAAACGGCACGGTAAAAGCTACCGTAACGAAAACACAGGCTAGCGCGCTCGGTCAAAAAGGCGCGCGTAATATCGAATCGGAAGGCGCAGTATTGCTTAAGAACGCAAACAACACCCTTCCTCTCAATACTTCTGCCGGCAACACCAAGATAACCGTTCTCGGTACTCGTTCGCATCACTACGTTCTCGGTGGTACAGGTTCCGCGGGTGGCCGTGATGACGACGCTACCGTAATGATGGATCTTGCGCTTGCTAATGCAGGTATTGATTACAACGAAACCGCATGGACGTGGCTTAACAACGCTATGGGAGGATCGCACATCAGCGCAGTTAATTCCGAGTACGTTTCGGCTGACGACGCTTCCGCGCTTCGTAGCGTAAACTGGACGTCCTACCAGACCGTTGCTGAATTCAGCAAAGCAACTTACGAGTCAAACGTTAAGAGCAGTATCGGTGACTATAAGACCGCTCTCGTAACCTTTGGTCGTACCGGCGCGGAAGGCGCTTCGCCTTCGCTCGACTACGATGGAAATAAGGACACCACTACCGGTCGTCACTATCTTGAGCTTCAGGATAACGAAATCGACCTCCTTAAATTCTGTAAAGAAAACTTCGACAACACCATCGTACTTATTAACTCCGCAATTCCTATGGAAGCCGGCTTTATCAATAACCCCGACTTCAACATTGGCGCCGCTATTTGGATCGGACATCCCGGTGAAGCAGGTATGCACGGCGTTGCAGACCTACTTGCAGGTAACGTCAACCCCTCCGGCCACCTTGTTGACACCTTTGCATACGATATGTCTACTGCTCCTTCGTTCTGGTCAGCTAACGATCAGGTATACACCAACGTTAACAGCGGTAGCAAGTACTACCAGTATAACGAAGGTATCTACGTAGGCTACCGTTACTACGAAACCGCAGACGCAGAAGGTTACTTCGATTCCAACGAATTCAAGGCAATTAAGTGGAAGGGTAACCTCGTTTCCGAAGCTAAGTATACCGAAGGTAGCGACTACGTTGCAATGAAGGAAGCAGGCCCTCAGATTACTTATGCGGGCTATGACGAAGTAGTACAGTATCCTTTCGGCTACGGTCTTTCTTACTCCACCTTCACTCAGACCGTTAAGTCTTCGGACGTAACGTTCACCCCCGGTGGACAGAACACCATTACCGTTACCGTTAAGAACACCGGCGACGTTGCAGGTAAGGACGTAGTTCAGATTTATCTTGAAGCTCCGTACTCAACCAGCAAGTTCGGTATTTCGGGCGTAGGTCTTGAACAGAGCAAGGTTTCTCTCGTTGGTTTCGCTAAGACCGACGTGCTTCAGCCAGGAGCGAGTCAGGACGTTACCGTTTCTCTCTCCACCGACGACCTTGCAACTTACGACCAGTACGGTCAGGGTTGCTACGTTCTTGCAGACGGCAAGTACACCCTCCACGTATCTCCCAATGCTCACGGCTGGGCGAATGAAGATGCGTACGGCAAAGACTTCGGTACTGTAGAATATACTCTTTCTGCTCCCGTAATCTATAAGGCACAGCCTTCGAGCGGAGCTGTTTCCGGCGCAACCTACGTTGAAAAGCGTACGGGCGCAATGAACGGCTACACCGTTGAAGAACAGCTCAGCGCAGTTAACCGCATGAACGATATCACCGCAGGTGACGGCTCCATGCTTATTAACGGCGGTGCTTCCGGCACTTATAACCTTGGATATCTTTCCCGTAAAGACTTCCACAAAGGTATGGTAGAAATCATGTCCTACCAGTCCGACGACCTTACGGGTAAGTATAACGGTAACGGCAACGTATACGGCACCGAAACTCCCGTAGTAAACGGGCAGATGGTAAACGGCGAACTTCGTCGCACTGCTTCTGATGCAGTTAAAGAGCAAATCGAAGCAAATCCCAATAACACCTCCGCAAGAGGTATCAATGGAGAAACCGGCACTATAGCTCAGGTTGGTCTTCATTATGATTACAGCGCTCAGCTCGCTGACGGCATCTCCTTCGGCGACGGCAAGACCGGTAAGTATCTCTACGGTTACGGTAACGACGGTAGCTACGTTATGAGATATACTCCCGACAGCACCTTCGCTGCAGACGGTGACATTATCACCGGCGTAACCCAGAGCGACGATATGTATCTCAAGTTCATGAGCTATGATATTAAGTGGAACGCGACCTACTACGTTGCGCTTGACGCAGACGGAAAGGTAGTTACCGCTGAAGACGGTTACGTTGAAATCTTCGATACCGAAGCAGACGCTAAGGCTAAGGGTACCGCAACCAAACTTCAGGCAATTCACATGAACAAAGTTCCTATGGACGATATCGAGCGTTGGATGAAGCTCGCTAACATGCTCGGCTACTATGAAGCAGACGGTATGATGGGTGACAACAGCTGGCGTTCGGCAGCAGCTCCTTCCATCGGCAAGCCTATGCAGATCGCAGTAGACGGCCCCGGCGAAGCAGGTAACGGTCAGGCTCAGGGTAACACCTGGTGGCCTTGCGCGGTTATCGTTGCAGCAACCTGGAATCCTGAATGCGCTAAAGAAGACTATGGTGTAAACTACGGCTATCAGGCTATTAACAACGACAAGCCTTACGCATATTGTCCCGCAATGAACACTCACAGAACTCCTTTCGGTGGACGTAACTTCGAGTACTACTCCGAAGACGGCTTCATTGCAGGTGTTATCGGCGGTAGCTGTGCTGAAGGTATGATGAGCGTAGGCGCACACTGCTTCATTAAGCACTACGCGCTTAACGACTCCGATACCAACCGTGGCGGTGTTAACACCTGGGCAGACGAAGCTTCTATCCGTATGATTTACGCTAAGCCTTATGAAATCGCTACCAAGTACTTCAAGGCAGACGGTATCATGGGCTCCCTTAACAGAATGGGTATGGCTTGGTCGCACCACGGCTTCTACAAGCAGATGACTCGTGACGAATGGGGATGGAACGGTATGTATATTACCGACGGTGACGGCTCTTCCAACAACACTTACAACAACTACAGCTTCTGGACCGTAAACAACTTTGCAGGACTTCTCGGTGGCGGTAAGCTTTGCGAAACCGGAGACACCCAGTTCGGTCTTGACATTGAAACGGACGGCTCTAACGCAACTAACTACATTAAATACGTTATCCACTACGTTGGTATGACCGCTGCTTATCAGTATGCTCACAACATCGATACCGTTATGTATGAACCTAACTACATGGTTCCTACCGTTATGCTTATCGTTGTTGACGCTATCCTCCTCATAGCTGCGGTAATCGTACTCTTTGCAGTTGCGCTTCCCGGCTTTAAGAAAAGATAAGGAGAAAAAATCATGAAAGTTAAAAAATTATTAGTAGCGGTACTCGCTATGATTATTGCTTGTTCGGTTTCGATCTTTGCGTTTGCCGGTTGCGGTGGAATGCAAGCTCCTACCGACTTTGAATTCACTCTCGACACAAGAGCATACTCGTTCTCGACTAGTGCCGGCGCAGAAGAATACCAGATCGTTATCGAAAAGATTCTTAACGAAGCTACCGGTAAAGCTCTCGTTGAAGGACAGAGTATAACCCGTACAGAAAAAGGACAGGAAATAGTTCAGCCTGCGGATGACGCTGCGGACTACATAACCAAACCCGGACAGGAAACCTCTTCCTACGTTTGGAAGACCAACATGGCAAGCGCGCTTAGTATCAAGGACAACGACGGCGACGGCAAGATAA
>JAFTMM010000015.1 GCA_017452405.1 Clostridia bacterium
AGTTCTGCCGTCGTTACGTTCTCACCCGTCACCGCTTTGATTACCTGCGGTCCGGTAATATACATCTGACTCGTTTCTTCGGTCATGAAGATAAAGTCGCAAAGCGCGGGAGCGTAGCATGCTCCGCCTGCGCAAGGTCCCATGATTGCCGCAATCTGGGGTACGACACCGCTCATGCGCGAGTGACGGTAGAAAATTCCGCCGTAACCTGAAAGCGAGTCAATACCCTCTTCTATTCTTGCGCCACCGCTATCGTTAATGGAGAGGAAAGGCGCGCGCATATCGTACGCCATATCCATAACTCTGCAAATCTTCTGCGCCTGCGCTTCGCCCAGACTGCCACCGCCTACGGTAAAGTCTTGAGAGGAGGCGAACACGAGCTTACCGCCTATTCTTCCGTAACCCGTGATAACACCGTCGCCAAGGACTTTTTTCTTGTCCATGCCGAAGTCTAATATTCTCGACTCAACGAGGGAGTTTACCTCCACGAAAGTACCGCGATCGAAAAGGTATTCAAGTCTTTCCATTGCAGTCATTTTGCCGAGAGAGTGTTGTTTGTCTATCCTTGCCTGACCACCGCCGTTAGCGTGAGCAGTTCTTTTATCTTTAAGCGTTTGCAAACTTTTCGTTTCCCACATTGCTTTCACCTGTTTTAATCAATTTATCGAGGTCTGCGACAGTCGATACCGTTATTACGGGAATGGATCTGTCTATTCGTTTCATAAAGCCGGAAAGCGTCTTGCCCGGTCCGATTTCCACGAACTCGGTTACGCCCATATCCAGCATAGTGTGAACGGACTGTTCCCACCTAACGGGCGAGGACACCTGCGAAGCGAGAAGTTCTTTAACGCCGTCCGCACTCGTGATTTCCTCCGCCGTAACGTTGGCTACGTACGGGATAACCGGATCACGGAGCGTCACGTCCGCAAGCTCGGCGCGAAGTCTGTCGCCTGCCACGGAAAGAAGTGGCGAGTGGAACGGCCCGCTTACGTTAAGCGGAGCAACAAGTCTTGCGCCTGCTTCCTTGAGGCGTTCGCCCGCATAGTCTACCGCCTGTTTGTGACCGGAAATAACGATCTGCCCGGGGCAGTTATAGTTTGCAGGAACTACGCAAAGTCCGGTTTTCTTAGTTACGTCCACGCAGATTTCCTCTACGTTTGGAGCGTCAAGACCGATAATAGCCGACATTCCGCCTTTGCCCGCAGGAACGGCGTTTTCCATATATATACCGCGCTTGCGTACGAGTCGTACTGCGTCACTAAAGTTCATTACACCGCTTGCTACGAGTGCGGAGTATTCGCCGAGGGAAAGTCCTGCGGTTACGTCCGCCTGAACTCCTAAGCGTCTTACGCCTTCAAGCACGCAAATCTCCGCGACCAGCATTGCCGCCTGCGTGTATTCCGTTTTATTAATAAGATCGTTTTCGTCGAACAGTATTCCCTTTACGTTAAAATCAAGGAGCTTAGCGGCGTGATCAACGACCTCACGACACTCGTCAAAAGTATCGTAAAAGTCCTTAGCCATTCCTACGTATTGCGCGCCTTGTCCGGGAAAAATAAAAGCAGTTTTCATAAAAAATATTCCTTATGAATAAAGTTGGGCTTTCTTTGCCGCAGTAAAGGCAAGTTCGCCCTTAGCGCGAAGCTGTCCGTCTACCGAAGCCTTAACCGAGAACTTATAGAGTCCGCTTGATGCTAAAAGAACTTTCGCTTCAAGCGTAAGCGTATCTCCCGGCACGACTGCCTTAACGAACTTAAAGCCGTCCGCTTTAAGAAGCACGTACACCGTATCGGGATCAGCATACGAATCGTCGTTTGGCTCGATTACAAGCGAGCAAAGCTGTGCAAGCGATTCAATGATAAGTACGCCGGGCATAACAGGCATTTCGGGAAAGTGTCCTGCAAAATACGGCTCGTTCACCGATACGTTTTTAATGCCCTTAGCATACTCGTTCGGAATAATCTCCGTAACTCTTTCCACCATTTGAAAGGGCGGACGCTGTTTAATTCTTTTGTTAATATCTAAAATGTTCATAGTAGTATACCATTAGTTGCTTGCGCTATGAATTGCAAGCTACGCTTGCATTAAGGATAAAATTTATCAATAATGACGCGTAAGCGTCAATTCATGGAGCGAGCGTGAGCGAAGCGAGAATTCATGACAGCGAAGCTGTCAATTCATGCAATTCGAAGAATTGCTATTCATTCTATTCTTGCTATTCAAACAACCGAATACGTCCATTATATCCTTCTTACAAACTTAAACCGCCGTCGATAACAATAGTCTGTCCCGTAATATACGACGCATCATCCGAAGCGAGAAATGCTACGAGATTGGCTACTTCTTCCACCGAGCCGAGACGAGCGAGAGGAATCTGCGTGAGATACTCTGCTTTCTTTTCTTCGGGGAGAGCGGCTACCATGTCTGTCGCAATAAAGCCGGGAGCGATTGCGTTTACTCTTATGCCGTAGGGCGCAAGCTCGGTTGCAAGGGTTGCCGTCATAGAATTGATTGCGCCTTTGGTTGCCGCATAGACGGACTGACCGGGAAGTGCCATTTTGGAACTGACGGAGGAAACGTTAATAATACTGCCCTTTTTCGCCTTAAACATTTTGAGCGTTGCGGCCTGTGCGCAATAGAAATAACCCTTTACGTTGATGTTTAAGCTCTTGTCGAGGGAATCGGGGCTGAGCATGAGCAGGAACGCGTCGTTTACTATACCTGCGTTATTAACGAGCACGTCAATCGCGCCGAGTTCTTTTACTACCGTGCGGAACATTGCGTTGACTTCCGTTCTCTCGCCCACGTTCGCCTGAACTGCGATAGCATTTACGCCGTAGCCCTTGATGATTTCCACTACTTTATCCGCTTCTGCGGAGTTGGAATTATAGTTTACGGCAACGTCGTAGCCCAAGCTCGCAAGCTTAATGGCTACTCCGCGACCTATACCTCTTGATGCGCCTGTAACGAGCGCTACTTTCTTTTCCATGTATAACCTCTATATAAATTCTTGAAAAGTCAGTAAATGGTGCTCAGCGCGGTAACAGTCGAGGGAATTTACTGCTGTGGCGAGGTGCAGAGCACGAGCCGAGTAAATGACCGAGAGCGTAACCGCGATCAGTGCCATTTTATGACTTTTTAATAATTACTGCGTTATAACTACCACCAGCCGACGCGCCAAGCACGAGAGCGTAGTTTGCCGTGCAGTTTCCGATTTCGCCTGCAAGCATAAGCGACGCGTGCGCTACGCCGAGCGCAGACGCGGCTGCTCTGCCCTCGCCACAGGTTTCCTTTACACTTACCTTTTCTGCATGCGCGAAGTCTGCAAGCGCCTTTGCTTCTGCTTTTGCAAGCGTTTCACTGCCGTTGGAAGCGGTCACTACAAGACCGATTTGGCCTGCGGTAACGTCCGACTCGGAGAGAGCAAGGTCGATTGCCTTTTTAAGGCTACCACCGCAACCGTACTTGCCGAATTCTACGTCACAGCGTGCAAAACCGCTACCGAGCACTTCTGCGTACTTCTTTGCGCTTCTTGCGTCCGCCGAGGAAGCTTTTTCAAGCACGATCGTCGTTGCGCCGTCGCCGAGAGTGATGCCTTTTGCGCCTGAGCCGAGCTTTTCGTATAACATATGTACGGTTTCGGAATTTTCGTCCGCGCCGAGAGCAAGAATAACGTCATTCTGCGTAGAACGAAGCACTCTCGTAGAATACGCAACCGCCGCAACGCCCGAAGCCGAGCCGTTGGAGTACGTTACGTTATAACCTTTTACACCTGCGCATATGGACAGATATCCGGGAGCTGCGTTATATACGGTGTTGGGGAAAAGGAACGCCGAGCCCGACTGCGTACCCGAAGCGATAATGCCTTTTTGGAAGTTGGCAATATCCGTTTGAGGACCGTCGGAAGTTCCTGCTACAATACCTATTTTCTTTGCGTTGTCTTCGTTGACTTCGATTCCTGCGTCCATGAGCGCAAGTTTTCCCGATACGCAAGCCATCTGACTAAGCTTATCGAGTTTGCGATAGAAGTTGAGCTTAATACCTACCGATGCGAAGTCCTCCGAGCCTACTTTGGACACGGGATCTCCACACTTTTCGCATTTATTAGCTTTTGCGCCTGAGTTTACGGCGCTAACGTACGCCGAAACGGTGTTGCCGAGAGGGCTGACGATACCGAGACCGGTAATATAAATCTTCTCGTCCGTAGGGCTCTTAAGCGCGCGATCTACGCCTTCACGAGCGTAGATAATGCTGGCGTTATTACCGCCGAACGCATAGTTGTTCGACTGAACGTAATCCACTTTTCTTTCCTTGCCCGCGTTGGGAACGAAGTCGAAGTTATTCGTTCTTTCAGCAACCTCAACCTTGTCCTCGTCGGTATAGCCTACCGTGGGTGGAACGATACCACGCTCGATAGCCTTAACGCAGAACACGGCTTCAACTGAGCCTGCCGCGCCGAGGCAATGACCTACCATTGACTTAGTCGAGCTTGCGCTTACCTTTTCACCGCCAAATACGCGGAGCATTGCGCCGAGCTCGGAGGAGTCGTTGAGCGGAGTACCCGTTCCGTGAGCGTTGATATAGTCCACGGAGTCTGAAGAGATACCCGAATTTTCGAGGGAACGGCGCATAGCCGATTCCATACCTGCGCCGTCGGGAGCAGGCGCGGTAATGTGATGCGCGTCGCAGGACACACCGCTTCCGAGTATTTCACAATAAATCTTAGCGCCACGCGCCTTAGCATGAGCATAAGACTCCACGATCAAAATGCCTGCGCCTTCGCCGAGAGCAATACCCTTGGACTTATTGAAAGGACGGCAAGGATCAACGTCAAGCGCGTGAAGAGCGTGGAAGCCCGAATATGCAAGGCTGGACATGGGGTCCGAACCGCCTGCAATCATTACGTCCGCCTTTCCGCTTCTTATAAGGTCTGCCGCCATAGCCACGGACATAGTACCTGCCGCGCAAGCGTTAGCTACGTTATCTATCACGCCTTGCGCGCCAAAACGGTGAGCTACGTTGTTTGCGATTGCGGAAATAGGCATTTTAAGCACGTCTTCGGCTTTTGCTGAATCGGGATCGGCTACGTAGTCGCGGTAGAATTTTTCAATGGATACCGCTCCGCCCACGCAACTGCCAATCATAACGCCTACTCTGTCCGCTTCGGACTTGATATCAATGCCGGCGTCGGCAACCGCTTCTTCGGTAGCCTTAATGCAAAGCGCGCTCGCTCTGTCCTGTCCTTCGGGAGTAACGAAATCGCTCGACTCCGCTCCGATATGTACGTAGCACTTGGAGTGCTCTACGCTTTTTACTTCTTTAATTCCCACTTTGCCGGCAAGAGCGTTGTCGTAGCATTCGTCGGCGTTATTGCCGATAGCGCAGACAAGACCTAAGCCGGTTATTACGATTCTGTCGTCCATTCAGTTATTTTCCTCATAGTCTGGGCTGTTGATTATATATTCGCTAAGACTGCGGACGTTTGCGAACACACCGTCGTTAACGCCCATGAGTGACACGCCGAAAAGCAGGTTCATGCCTGCTATTATTTCCAGCGAGTCCACGCTGTCAAGTCCGATACCATCGCCGAAAAGCGGAATATCGTAATCAACGTTTTCCTTGGGAAGACGCAGACTTTCGCAAAGATAATCTATTATCTTATCTGCTACTACCCGTTGTTTGTCATTCACTTTATTAGTTCTCCAAATTAGCGAGTACGTACGCGCTGAGCGTAGTAATAGTCTGGAAATGTTCTCTGTCAACGCCCATCATCGATACGCCGAATTCCTGGTCGATACCTGCGATGATTTCAAGCGAGTCTACGCTGTCAAGTCCGATGTCGTCGCCGAAAAGCTTAGCGTCGTCGGTAAGGTCTTCTTCGGGAAGTCTGAGGTTCTCTACGAGAATGTTCTTAATCTTGTCTGCGAGTTCTCTCTGTTTTGCGTCCATAATTTTTTTAAACTCCTTAATTGTTAAGTAATATTTTTTAATTATTTATATCCGCTTTGCCTATTTGCAAAGTAAATACCATAGTAAATTTATTCGTGTCGGCAAAGTTTTATCAATATATGGTCTTAATTTCCTTGCCTTCGCCTTTGACGCGCCTTATAAATTCCGCGTCGTTTTCGCGATAATCGTCGATTCGAGTTCCGCCCCAACCTTCGTCCGCCATTGTTGCGTACATATCGGGAGGGAAAATGTGCGACGTTGCTTCGGCGAGCGTTTCTGCGCTGATCTTTCCACTCGTTGCGTATTCCGCTCCTGCGCGCTTAATAACTTCTAAGCGGTTGTTGCAACGACGGCGCGCAAGCGGTTTGCAGAACAACTCCCCTTCTCCTACGAAAATCTCGTCGTAACCGCCTTCTCCACATATCATGTTAAACTGCGCTCTTATAGCGTCGTAGCTCTTTTCGGTGGGATAAAATCCGCAAGTGGAGATAAGTACGGTTTTGGGGACGGGGGTGAAACGAGGAGGATGTCCGCCGTTTACGAAATATTCGGACTGTCCGGTCATGAACGGCGAAGTGGTGGGAAGCTGACGCTCCACGAGCGCTTTGAGCTTGGAGGGCAACGCATAATAAAACAGCGGAAAACTGTATATGACGAGATCCGCCGAAAACATCTTAGCCGTTATATCCCTTACGTCGTCGTTTATTACACATTTACCGGGAGACGTCGACCAACAAGCAAAACATCCCATGCACGGCTGAACTTCTTTATTTTTCAAAGTAACGACGTCCACTTCTACTTCCGCTTCCGCCGACTTCATACCTTCAATAAACGCATTGGTAAGAAGCAGAGTATTGCTTCGCTCACCGCGAGGACTGCCGTTAATTACAACGATTTTCAATATGTAACTCCTATTCGGTCAAACGACCGATTTGCTGTTACAAGTTTATAATATTTATTAATTTAGCGCAACGATAAGAATACGATTACTCCTTTTTTTTCGAAAATAAACAGAAGAAAAAATTTAAAAGCGAATATTTAAAAATATTTATTCGCTTTTTTGGTAAAAAACTCCGCGTTTTCACGCAAAGTGAGAAACGCGGATTATCTATATTAAGTTTCTTCGAGTGGAAGTCCGAGGCGAATAAACCAATTTTTCATAGACGCAAGCTCGGGAGATGCGAGTCGGTATTTCTTATTGAGTTTTTTTGCTTTACGAAGACGGAAGCGCAGTCCCCAGCGCTTGAAAGTGGCAGAGAAATACTTACGGTTTTTTCTTGGAGAAGCAAAAATCTCTTTATGTAACTTTTCCGCGGAGAGCGCCATCAGGTAGTCCACGCCACCGAGATAATCTTCTACGCCGTCTACTACGTAATCAAACTTTTCCGAATCGGTCAAAGCCCATTTGCGGTGCGCTTTTTTCAGGGCTTTGCGGAGCGGTCTGCTCGACTTTCCACCGCCTACCGCATATGAAATAAACGCGTTGCGGTACAAGTAATACTGCGATCCTTTCTCCTCTCTGTTTGCTTTCCAAACGCCTACGCCTATAGTGGTAAGCAAGGGAGCGTACTCGTTCATTCGTCTGCCCCATTCTGCTGAATAATTAAACAGCGGAAGTGGCAAGCCTGCCGATTTTACCGCGCTCATGGGCGCAGTATAAAAGTCTATATCCGAGTAATTTGCTTCTCCCTTTTCCGAGGCGTAGAGCAAACCGCCGATAGTCGAAACGTCTGCGCCCTTTTTAAGCCGACGAGGAATAACACCGTCGTAGCATTCTCCGTTCGAGCAGACGCTAACGGGCGCGGAAGTATCAAAAGATGCGCCCGTGATTGCGCAGTTCGCGTATTCGGGACAAAGCACAGAAAGTAGCGCAACTATTCTGCCTATGGAATTGGAATCAAACGACGAGGTTCCACGCATAACGAGGAAATGAGATTTCCTATCGGCAAGACATTCAATCAGTCCGCGCGTTAATGCTCCGCAGTCACCGAGATCTCGGCAAGGCACGAGTTTTATGCCGTCGGGAAGCGCTTTATCGGTGAGCAGACTGCTTCGGTCAATAACGTAAGCGTCAAGACCGCTGATTTCGTTTTTAAGCCGAGCAAAAAGTACGGCGCTCTGCTCTATATCGTCGCCACTACCCGCCGTAAGAATTACGCCGAGATTAACGGAATTTCGTATACACGAGTCGTCGCATTCCCATACACCGCCGTAGAAAGTCACCGTTTCAAGCGCAGTAATGCGAAAACCGATTATACCGCCTCCGTATACTTCCGCTTCGGCGCGGTATTCTCCGCTAGCCTCGCCCGAGCATAAGTCGTAAGATATGAACTCTTTTTCACGTTGTTTAGCAGGTTTTTCCGAAGGCAAATAACGCGAAATCGTTACTTTGGCTTTGCCGTCGAAAAAAAGACGAAGCGTAAGCAAACGCACCGTCGTCTTTTCAAGCAAAAGCTGAGCGTTAAGCGCGCCGAAAAAGGTGGTGAAATCAACGGTTTCACCCTCGGCAATAATGAGCGCGCCACCGTCGGGATTACCGCCCTTATAATACGCCGTTTCAGCGCCCTGAGTCGCAGGGTATAAAGTTATTCTGGAAAGTTCCAATTCAGTTTTCGTCCTCGTTTTCTTCCTTTTTAGGAAGTACTTTGAATTTTACTTCAAGCACGCGCTTGGAATTTGCCTTCGTTACGGTAACGACAAGATTTTCATACTCGAACGTAGCACCCGAAGTGGGGATTTTGCCTATTCTTTCAATCGCCCAACCGCCTACGGTAGTTGAATCGAATTCATCTTTAGTATCTACTCCCAGCCCTTCAAGCACGTCGAGAATATTCGCAAAGCCGTTTGCGATATATTCGTCGTCGCCCGTTTTGCGGTACGCTTCCTCTACCTCGTCGTGTTCGTCCCAAATCTCGCCCACGAGTTCTTCGAGGATATCTTCGAGAGTTACGAGTCCCGCCGTTCCGCCGAACTCGTCAACGACGATAGCCATGTGCGTTTTCGCGCGCTGTAACATACGGAGCACCACGTCAATCTTCATGGAGGGCGCAACGGAGATTGCGGGCTGAACTACTTTTATGTAATTCTTGTCCTCGGAAGTATAATAAACCTTATTGAAGTCCTTGTCGTTAAGTACGCCGATAATGGAGTCTATCGAATCGTGATATACGGGCAAGCGCGAATAACCGCTTTCACGGAATATATCTGCTACGCCGTCCGCAGTTTCGTTATCCTCAATAGCGGTTATGCTAACGCGCGGAACCATAATATCCTTGATTTCAAGCTCGTCGAACTCGATTGCGTTCTTGATCAGTCGGCTTTCATGCGCGCCTATCTCGCCCTCGATTTCCGCTTCTTCAACGATGGTCACTAGTTCTTCTTCGGTTATGCTCTTAGTCGAACCGAGCTTAAATATCTTCATAAGGAGCT
This sequence comes from Clostridia bacterium, assembly GCA_017452405.1. Lineage (GTDB taxonomy): Bacteria > Bacillota > Clostridia > Christensenellales > Pumilibacteraceae > Protoclostridium. Next base: position 9,379 of record JAFTMM010000015.1, read on the forward strand.
TTTTCCAGCCCTTAAAAACCATATTAAGCGGGAACAGGATATAATAGCACGAAATGACAAAAGGATAAAACGCCTTCGCTACTTTTTCGGGAGAAGTGCGCGCAAGCGTCTTAGGCGTTATTTCGCCGAATATGAGAACGACTACCGTCGTCACTATCGTTGATATTACGTTCGCAAGCGCTTCGTTACTCATTATCAACTGCAAGAAGAACATGGTAGCAAGAGTCGTCATTGCGATATTTACTATATTATTCCCGATAAGCACGGTAGACAACAGGTCGTCGTATCTGTCGAGAAGTTTGAGTGCCCTTCCCGCTTTCTTATCGCCGTCCGCCTGCATCGTTCTTAAACGAATTTTGCTTGACGAAGAATAAGCCGTCTCGCTCGCGGAGAAAAATCCGGACAATAAAAGGAGTACGGCTATGGGGATTAACAGCACGTAAATCCCGAAGTCTACGGCGTCTGCCGTGGGGGCACTATTACTTATTATACTACTTAGGTCAGGCATGATTATTTAAATTATATCACGAACCTTGCGTTTTGGCAAGGGTTTTTTAATGATTTCTTAATGCAGGCATTATAGCCTTTGTTTTGACTTTTATAAAAGTATGGGTTATAATTTATAAAATACGAAAGATAAGGAAATAATATACGTATGCCCGAATGGCTTTTGCTTACAATTAAAATCGCTTCTGGTCCTATAGTAGGCGCTATCATTGGTTTTTTCACTAATTGGCTTGCCGTTAAAATGCTGTTTAGACCTTACAAGGCGAAGTATATAGGAAAGTTTCGCCTGCCGTTTACGCCGGGTATTATCCCCAAGCGAAAGGAAGCTCTCGGTCGCGCTCTCGGCAAAGCCGTCGGCACTAAGCTCATAACGCCGGAGGACTTAAAGAGACTTTTTACAGGCGAGGAAATTAAGGCTAAAATCGGCGCGATCATTGCCGATTCGGTATGCGGTATTAACGACGAAGTAACTGCGCGTACCCTTGTAAACGGATTCGGCGAAGGTAACGCCGAAAAAATAGCGGATAAAGCAAGCGGTTTTATTTCCGAAAAAATGGTCAAGGCGGTTAAGAAACTCGACCTGCCTGCGCTGATCAGCGAACACGCCGGCGACGCGCTTTCCTCCGTCGGTGGCATTGCGAGCGTTATCGGAATGTTTGGCGGAAATAAATTAATGACCAAGCTTTCGGAAAGCGTGGGCGAAAAACTCGAAAAGTATATTGACGAGAACGGCTACGAACTCCTCTGCCCTATCGTGCGCGGTGAAATAGACGGACTTCTCGACTCCTCGCTTAGCAAGGCAATCGACACCGTAGGGCTGACAAGAGAAAAAATATCCGCTTTCGCCGTAAGCGTTTATGAAAAATACGTGCTAGATAAAGTAACCGAGTTCGTGGCAAGTTTCGATATTGCAGGTATCGTTCAGCAAAAAGTGGAAGAAATGAGCATGAAGGAAATTGAAGACCTCTTCATGGCAGTAATGAAAAAAGAGCTACGAGCGATTGTAAATCTCGGCGGATTGCTGGGCTTACTCGTCGGAGCGATAAATTCGGTGATTAATATTTTTTTGTAAATGGAAATTCATCTACGGATGTTTGTATAAATTAATGATAAAAAAAGTAGTATGCAGTCAACATACTACTTTTTGTTTCTATAGTGGCAATAATTAATTATACAGTCTTGTCAATATCGGTGTTCTTGGACCACGCGTACATCTTTCTGATTTCTTCGCCTACCTGCTCGAGCTGGTGGCTTGCTTCCTTCTCACGCTTAGCGTAGAAGTATGCTCTGCCGTTGTTGTTCTCAGCGATCCAGTCGGAAGCGAACTTGCCTTCCTGAATTTCGGTGAGGGCTTTCTTCATTTCAGCCTTAACTTCGGGAGTGATGAGACGCTCGCCAATTCTGTAATCGCCGTATTCAGCAGTGTCGGAAATGGAGTAACGCATGGTGTGGAAACCACCCTTATAGATAAGGTCAACGATGAGCTTCATTTCGTGAATACACTCGAAGTATGCGTTACGGGGGTCGTAACCTGCTTCAACGAGGGTTTCGAAACCTGCTTTCATAAGAGCAGTTACGCCACCGCAAAGCACGCACTGTTCACCGAAGAGGTCAGTTTCGGTCTCGCACTTGAAAGTGGTTTCGAGAACGCCTGCGCGCGCTCCGCCGATACCTGCTGCGTATGCAAGAGCTACGTCAAGAGCCTTACCGGTGTAGTCCTGATGGATAGCAACGAGGCAAGGAACGCCCTTTCCGTCGCAGTATTCGCTTCTTACCGTGTGGCCGGGGCCTTTGGGTGCGATCATGAATACGTCAACGTTTGAAGGGGGCTGAATCTGCTTGAAGTGTATATTAAAGCCGTGAGCGAATGCAAGTGCCTTGCCTTCGGTAAGGTTGGGTTCAATGTCGTTTTTGTAAAGCTTAGCCTGCTTCTCGTCGTTAATGAGAATCATAATAACGTCAGCAGCCTTAGCCGCGTCTGCTGCGGTCATAACCTTAAGTCCTGCCTTCTCTGCGATAGGCCAGCTCTTGCTACCGTTGTAAAGTCCTACGATAACGTCAACACCGCTGTCTTTAAGGTTAAGCGCGTGCGCATGGCCCTGAGAGCCGTAACCGATTATTGCAACGGTCTTCTTTTTCAAAAGACCGAGATTGCAGTCTTCCTGATGAAACAGTCTGGGTTCCATTTGATTTATCTCCTTGGAAATATATTCTGATTATTCGTTACTGTCTATTATAACCCCCTGCGCGCATTTTGTCAACTAAATCGGTTTATAATACGACTTTTCGTGCAATTATATTTAATAACGCAGTGGCGAACATCACGGAGCGAGCAAATGCGAGCGGAGTTCAAGGCGTAGTCTTGGCACCGAGACAAACAAAAAAGGCCGCATTTTTGCGGTCTTTTTTTGGTCGAGGTGTAATCGAGCCACGCAGTGGCGAACATCACGGAGCGAGCAAATGCGAGCGGAGTTCAAGGCGTAGTCTTGGTGCCGAGACAACAAAAAAGACCGCTTTTTGCGGTCTTTTTTTGGTCGAGGTGACAAGACTTGAACTTGCGACCTCACGGTCCCTAACCGTGCGCGCTACCAGACTGCGCTACACCTCGAAAAGTCTTGCTATATTTTATTCTGCGCTCTTATCGTAACTAGAGTCACGAACGAACGGTATAGGAGCGGGCTCACTCAAATTGCCGTCGCCGTCAGTGTACTGATAAATAAGCTCAATCTCGTCAGCAGACTTAATATTAATGGTGTAAACTACGTCACCCCAATAATTGTTATCTGCGCAGAGCTCAATCTTATTGCCAATCAAATCGTATTTTGCAAAGTACTCCTTACGGATAACGCCTTCGTCCGTATTCATTTCCACAAACGCTTTGTTATCCTCGGCAAGGATTATGCATCTTGCGTTATCTGCGTTAAAATACGAACCGTAAAGATCGGCGTCACTTACAACGCCTTCCACACAACCCGTGAGCGCAAACGCGCACGTAATAATCGCAATAGCAAATACAATTGTTGACACTGCTTTCTTCATAGCCGTGTTATTATACGACATTTCTCGCCGACTGTCAAGCAATTTTACGATATGAGTTGCAATATAAATAAATATATGTTATAATTTTTTTCGTTATGAGAATAGATAAGTTCCTTAAAGTATCGAGAATACTCAAAAGACGCGCCGTTGCAAGCGACGCTTGTTCGGGCGGAAAGGTATGCGTTAACGGCAGAGAGGTCAAACCGGCATACCGCGTTAAGGTGGGCGACGTAGTTACCGTAGCTTTTGCAGGCGGTGAACTTAAGTTTGCCGTTAAGGCGTTAAACGAAAAGGTAAGCGCGAAGGAGGCGGATACGCTTTATGAAATCATATAACGACTTTCGAGAAGAAGAGCAGGAACTTCCGGAGGAATTGCTTCGTCATCTTGAATCGCTTTCCGAACCGAACAGACAAAGAAATTTCTCCAATTTAAAGATCGCGGTAATCGTGCTTTGCGCAGGCAGAGGCGAGCGCATGGGACTACCTTACAATAAGTTGCTATATAGCTTAGGCGGAGAGACGATTGTTGAAATGACGGTTAGGACTTTTTCGGAAACCGACCTTTTTTCGCAAATCATTTGCACCGCGTCAAACAAAGACCTTGATGCAATTGATAATATTGTTCTGACCTATAAAGCTGAAGTATACGTGGGGGGCGAAACCCGCACGGACAGCGTAAGGCGCGCGCTCAAGGAAGTAGATAAGGATACTGACGTGGTGTTAGTGCACGACGGCGCAAGACCTTTCGTTTCGAGAGAGCTAATCGAGGATGCCATAGAATGCGCAACCATTTACGGTAGCGGTATCCCTGCCCTGCCCATGACGGATGCCGTTAAGGTGGTTAGAGGTGGCGTTATCGTGGAGGAGCTGAACCGCGACGAACTTTATAGGGTGCAGACTCCTCAGGCGTTTAGATATAATGAAATAATGGACGCATACTCGCGTATTCCGGGTTGTTACGCAGACGATAGCGAGGTTTACCGTCTTGCCGGTTATAGTCCGCATATTTTTCACGGTGCGGACGTTAACAGAAAGATTACCACTTTTTCAGACGTAAGCAATATACATTCTTCGTATAAGGTTGGATACGGTTATGACGTGCATAAGCTCGTACACGGTCGCGATCTTGTGCTCGGCGGAGTTTACGTTCCTTACGAAAAAGGACTTCTCGGACATAGTGACGCCGACGTACTAGTTCACGCCATTATGGACGCGTTGTTGTCTGCGTCAGGCATGCCGGATATTGGAGTGCTGTTCCCCGACACCGACGCAAAGTACGAGGGAATTTCCAGTCTAATACTGCTCGCGCGTGTTGCAGAAATTCTTAAAGAAAAGAAAATGAAGATTTTATCCATTTCGGCAGTCATAATGGCAGAACGCCCGAAGATGGCAAATCATATACCGCATATGATTAATTGCTTATCACGCTCACTCGGCGTTTCAAAGGAAACGATAAATATCAGCGCTACGACTACCGAAAAGCTCGGTATTGTGGGCGAAGGCAAGGGTATTGCCTCCTGCGCCTGCGCGCTAGTTGGAACGTGAGAATATAATTTGCACAACTTGTAAAAATAACACAACTAAATCGGTTGTGTTATTTTTTAATTTTTAGAACGTCTATTACGTTTTTAACTTGAATTAAATTTTTCTTTGCATATAAAATAGTGTTTTGTGTCCCTCCCTTTTCACCATTATAGACTGCTATCACTCTGTTTGAATGATCTACCATCCATTTGTTTCTTTTTTGGAAACAACCCATATGATAATATGGACTAATATAATAAATTTCGTCAGCAAATTTCAGTATCGTTTTGTATCTTAACTGCCAATCTATCCCCCACCTCATTTCAAAACCATTATATGGCACTGCGCATATAAGCTTAATAGGATCACCTTCCTTTTTCATTTTCATTATAATTTCGGCAGCCCAAATATCTGCACCTCGCGCCATTCCAGTAATATAATTTACAAACCCCTCCTTAACACTCTGTTTGATTTCACGTTCGAGAACGTTTATTATAATTTGTTCCGACCAAATAAGTTTTTCCGGTCTGTGTCCGGTAAAACAACAAGTATGCATACGTGTTTCGTTCTTTAACATATCCGCTCCGTTAAGTAAGTATACTTACTTAGTATACCATGCTTCAAATTAAAAATCAATACAAGGAAGTATACATTCTTATATTTTCTGTAAAGAATGATTATAATAATTTTTAAGGAAGTGTTCTTCCCTCTCAAGATTCTTCAGGAGGAGTATAAACTTGACGGTAAACGATGCTGTGGCTAAGAGAATTTCCACTTTATTAAAACTAAACAATATGTCCCAGTATCGCTTGGAGCAACAATCTGGAATACAACACGGACATATGCAGTGGATAATGAGTGGTAAAAGCAAAACGGTTACTTTATCTACGGCAATGATGATAGCAAAAGGTTTTAATATGACGATAATCGAATTTCTTAATGATGATATTTTTTGCTTTGAAAACTTAGAAGTTGAGCAATAAATATTGCAGAAGCGCTTTTTAAGTTAGCCACCTTCTTTGACATGCCTGCAGATTATATTTAGTTTAACGGACGATTAGCCCCGAAAGATTTGCTGTCTTTCGGGGTTATACTTTTACTATAATTCGTTTGTAGGCGGATAGCAAGTATGATTATGGCAAACGTAGAAAGTCGTTTTGCCGTTTAATAATTTATAATCGGGTGTTTCTTCGGGAAGTAATTTAAGGTCCGAATACAAAGGCAGACGCTTAACAACGGAAGAATTTTCTTCATCTGCTCCGCAAACCACGGTAATTTTGGGCGGAGGATTTTCGGAAAACAGTAGCGAAAGTAAAAACACGCTGTGCCCTGTGGGATACTGAGCGGATTCACCGAATAAGAACTCTTCCTGTTTGTTTTTTAGCTCCTCCCATTCTTCGGTCGGTTCTAACTGCGCTAGGCGCGCAAGAACAAAGCCGAGCATAGAATTACCGCTTGGCATAGCGCCGTCGTAAGTCTCTTTTGCGGAGAAAATCAATTTTTCATTCTCCTTTCCATTTAGTAAGAAACCGCCGTCCGTATCACCGAACTGCTCTACGGCGACTCGGCATAGTATCTTCGCGCTTGCAAGATGCGCGTGCTCACCGGTAGCGCTATAAAATGCGAGAAGTGCGGTGCAGTAGAAAGCGTAGTCGTCAAGGTAGCCTTTACCAAAACGCTTACCGTTTCGTGAGCCGACGAAAAGTCTGTCGTTTTCCAAAAGATTATTTTCAATAAACTCGATTGCCCTGCGCGCTACGTCCAAATATTTAGTCTTTCCACTCACGCGATATAATTGCGTCATTCCCACGATCATCAAAGCGTTCCACGAGGTAAGGATTTTGTCGTCAAGGTGCAATTTCATGCGCGATTTACGGTACTCGTAAAGCTCGCGCTTTTCTTCGGCAAATCTTCCTGCTTCGATTTCGCCGTGCAGTCTGTTAGGAATGTTCTTGCCCTCGAAGTTGCCGTCTTTGGTAATGCCATAATACTCGTTAAACGCTCCGCCTCTTTCTTCGCCCAGCACGGATATGACTTCGTCGTAGCCAAACAAGTAATACTGCCCCTCACCGCCTGCGCTGTCAGCATCCTGCGCCGAATAAAAACCGCCTGCTCCGTCCGTCATTTCGCGGATAACGTATTCCGCGCACTGCTCGCTTGCCTCTAAAAAGCAGTCTCGTCCGCTGACGGAATAGGCTACGGAGTACGCCGTCAAAAGAAGCGCGTTATCGTACAGCATCTTTTCAAAATGGGGTACGAGGAAGTATTTATCAGTAGAATAACGAGAAAAGCCTCCGCCGATATGGTCGTGAATTCCGCCCTTCAGCATCTGCGCCAGGGTATGGAGCGCCATTTCCGTAGCGGTACTATCCCCTTTTAGCTTGCCGTACAGCATAAGAAACAACAAGTTGTGCGGAGTGGGAAATTTGGGCGCCCAACCAAATCCGCCGTTCTTACTGTCAAACATTTTTTTGTATTTTGATACCGCTACTTGCGGTAAGTTGCGGTTTATGGAATTATCCGATTTATACGGCGTTTTCAATTGAGCCAAAACTTCGTCTGCTGAGCGTAATAATAACGCTTTGTTCGTTCGCCATTGCTCTGCAACGTGTGAAATTAATTCGTAAAAGCCCTGCATGCCTCTCGCGCTTTGAGGCGGAAAGTAAGTTCCCGCAAAAAACGGCTTTCGATCCGGTGTCAGGAAAAGGCTGGTCGGCCAACCTCCGCTCCCCGTCATAGCCTGACACGCAGTCATATATACTTGATCAACGTCAGGACGCTCCTCACGGTCCACCTTAATACATACGTAATGATGGTTGAGAACTTCGGCTATTTGCTCGTTTTCAAAACTCTCACGCGCCATCACGTGACACCAATGGCAAGTGCTGTAACCGATACTTAAGAATATCGGCTTGTCCTCACGCTCCGCTTTTTCAAAAGCTTCGTCTGCCCAAGGATACCAATCCACCGGATTTTCTGCGTGCTGTAATAAATAAGGGCTTGTTTCGCTTTTCAGTCGATTGCTCATCATTCCTCCGTTCTCCGAATAGTATACCCTATTTTATGGATACTATCAATAGACGATAAGGAAAAGCCATGCCTTACTTTAATTACCACGCAACCGCCAAAAGATTAATCAGCGAAGGAAAACTTACAGGGTTTTATTTCACGGATACTTACCACTCCATTTCCCCTGCCTTAATCTTAATATTTGCCGACGACAAACATCCCGTAATGCCCATACGCGAACATAGGTGGGGTGAATATTTAGAGCTTATTAATAAAGATAGGTGAATTGAGATATGTTTTTACGATTTATGGAAAGGTAATTCACTTATAAAGGTCTTGACTTTGTTTGTGAATTGTGATATTATACAATCCCTTGGGGCTGTTCCGGCTTCGACGGGTAACCGAACGGTTGATATAAGCATGCGGAAGGGTTGCGGCTTCCCAAAAACGCTAAAAGCAAATAAATGCTAAAAAAACTTCTAAAGTAAGCGCTCCCGCTTTCGGCGGAGCTCTTGCTCTCGCAGCGTAAGTTCTGCGGGCGTCGGCGTGAGAATTCACCGACTCACGTTCGATGGCATTTAGGTGAAAACCTCTGTGGCGACGAACATAGCCACGGTTGCACATATGTTCTCGCGTAAACGTAAGGCGTTTGCACCGCACGTTACGTTAAACTTTAGAGCAAACTAAGCATGTAGAAGGTCCTCCTTGACGTTATTCGGACATGGGTTCAACTCCCATCAGCTCCACCAAAAAAAGAAGAGCGCTTTAGTCGCTCTTTTATTTTTTGCTGATGGGAGTTGAAGCCTAAATTAACAAATGTATTTGTTAACTAAAAGAAGTAGCAGATACGGAAAGATTTTTTAGGAAATTGTCTTGAAATTCGTACGCCGTTAGGCGCACGTCCCCGAAGATTACCTTACGGTATCGAGGGGAATTTCATGCCAATTTACCAAAAAGATTTGCGTAGATGCGTCTAAAATGAAGCGCAACCGAAGGTAGCGGTAGCGGTGCGCAAAATATAAATGCGAAGCCGGCGGATTGCATAGCAATACGCGCTCCCATCAGCTCCACCAAAATAGAAGAGCGCTTTAGTCGCTCTTTTATTTTTTGCTGATGGGAGTTGAAGCCTAAATTAACAAATGTATTTGTTAACTAA